>JABMNS010000009.1 GCA_013204445.1 Sphingomonadales bacterium | reverse complement strand
CCCCGTTTTGCTCACGTCTCTTTCGACTATACCAAGTTTTTAGCCTCGTTGGCCGTCGATGTCACGCGTTCCGATGTCTCGCGGAAAAGTGTCTCGCAACGCGGCAAGGGGTTGACACTCAGGGCGTCAGGTTTTCGTACCGTGACGGTCAGGTCATCCCTGACCAGCCGTTTATACAGACCGCAGAGAAAGGCAGGTCTGAGCCCATTCCTTCCAATGCTGCGGGATACGCGAACCAACGCAATTCGCGCAAACCGGCCATCGATTGCGGAGGGCGTTCCGACATGATCAGCGATGATGCTGCGGATTGATGAACTCGATTATCGCTCCCAGCCCCGCATGACGCGAGCCTCGACCAAGGCAACAAGGGCAAACATCGCGATTGACAGAGATGAGGAGGCAACGATTGCCGCGTATAGTTTATCGGATTGATAGTTGAAGGTTGCCTGAATGATAAGCGCCCCCAACCCCTTGTCCGCGCCAATCCACTCGCCCACGATGGCCCCGATCACGGCTGTGGCGGTGGCGATACGGAGCGACGAAAACAACATCGGCAGAGAGCGCGGCAGATGCAGGCGCATAAAGGTCTCGAACTTGTTGGCCGACAGCATGCGGAACAGATCTTCTTCGTTAGCCGTCGCCGAGGCAAGGCCCCGGATCATGTTCACCAGCGTTGGGAAGAAACAGATAATGGCGGCGATGATGATCTTGGGGGTCATACCCAGTCCGAAGATCAGGATAATGATGGGCGACAGGGCAAGTATCGGGATGGTGTTGAAGAACAGCACCACAGGGAAATACGCCATGCGGATAAACCGCGCATAGGCAAACAGGATCGCGAACAGAACTGCGGCCAGATTGCCAAAGAAGAACCCCGCCAAAGCTTCAGTCGCGGTTGGCAAGAAATTTGACGCGATCAGGTCGGTCTGAGTAAAGAACACCGCGATGATCTTTGTGGGCGTGGGCGCGATATAGGCCGGAACGCCCGAAAGCGGCAGCAGAAACTGCCAGGCGGCAAGGATCGACAGCGCACCAAAGATCGGGGCAAGGATGGGGATGAAACGTGTCATGACGCCTCTGCCAGCAACCGCCGCTGGGCTGCAATTTCCGATACGATCGCTGGATTGTCCCGCTGGCAGCTGTTTTCGCCGGTCTTAATAGGGCGCAGATCATGGATGTTCAGAATACGTCCCGGATTGGCAGCCATCACGATGATCCGTTGCCCCAGATAGACCGCTTCTTCGATGGAATGGGTCACAAACAGGATCGTCATGCCTGTTTCGCGCCAGATGCCAAGCAATTCATCGTTCAGCCGGTCCCGGGTGATTTCATCAAGTGCCCCAAATGGTTCGTCCATCAACAGAACTTCCGGCTCGTCGATTAAGGCGCGGGCGATGGCAACGCGCTGGCGCTGGCCGCCCGACAGCTGCGACGGAAAGCGATCGGCCAGCCCTGAAAGACCGAGAAGCGTCATCACTTCGACAATGCGTGTATCCGGCAGGGACCGCGCTTGCCGGCCGCCCACAACAGCGGGCAGCCGGATGTTTTGTGCAACTGTGCGCCACGGCAAAAGCGTTGCGTCCTGAAAAACAAACCCGGTCTTGCGCGCGCGTCGCGCAACATCAGGGGCATCTCCCAGAACGGTGATCTGTCCCCCCAGCGGGTCCAGAAGATTGGCAACAACGCGTAAAAGTGTCGACTTTCCGCAGCCCGACGGGCCAAGGATCGTGAGAAACTCCCCTTGAGGGACGGTCAGATCGACATCGCTAAGCACAATCGTGCTTTGCCCTGCGTTGCGATAGCCGATCTGAAGCCGCTGCGCCTCAACTGCCGTGGCGGTCATCTTCAGGCAGGCACGCCGAGTTTCGGGCGCACGTCTGCTGTCATCTCAAGGATGCTGGTGGTGTGCACATCCGCAAGGCTGGGCCGACCGTTGTCGTATTGGCCAATCTGATCGTAAAGCGCCAATTGCGATTCAAGGCTGGCCGGATCAAATGTTCCCCAGCCCTCCCGGGCCGTATTCTCATCAAAGCTGAGTTTGAGCACCAGATCGACGGTTTTCTGCTCCCAGCCAAGATCGAGCCCGTCAACGGCGCCCACCATAACCTCGACCGCTTCGGACGGATTGGCATGGACCCAGCCCCAGCCCTGACCTGTTGCACCAATGAAGGCAGCCAACTGGTCGCTATTGCTGTCCACCGCATCATCCGTGGCGAAATAGACATCTGCATAGGATTCCAGACCCAGATCGCTGACTAATAGGTCGATCCGGTCGTCACCCACGACGGACAGAGCCTGGGTATTGGTAATCCAGCCACCAATGGCGTCGACCTCGCCCGCGACAAGCGGAGTTTTGTCAAAACCCACTGGGATAACAGTGATATTTTCAATCGGGATACCGTGTTTGGCGGCAATTGCGTCTATCAGGAACCGCGCCGTAGGTTGCACGCCAACACGCACATTCTGCAAGTCTTCGAGATTGCGCAGCGGTTTGTCCGGCTTGGAAGTCAGGGCGTAGGGCCCGGTGCGGAAGCCGCAGGCAAGGATCTTGACCGGCACGCCGCCTGCGCGGGCATTAAACAGCTGCGGCGTTTCGGAAAACTGACCCAGTGCAGCCGCGCCCGAAATCACAGGGGGCACAGTGGCAGAGTTCGGGCCACCAGGGGCGAATTCGACATCCAGTCCGGCATCTTTGTAGAGGCCCTTTTCAGCCGCGATGATGTCCCCGATCTGCCCATTGCCCATAAGCCAGTCATATTTCACCACCACTTTCGCACCCTGCGCACTCGCTGCGTCGGGCAATACCAGCTGTACCGCACCGCCAAGGGCACTGGCCACAGCAACGCCGCTGCCGGATTGCAGAAAACGACGGCGTGACATGTTTGAAAATCTGTTCATTTTACTCTCCTGTTTTGTCATTCTTCTGGGGGTCGTGATAATCGCCCGGCCCCCCATCCAGCCAGGCATAAAGCTCCCAGACGGTTCCGTCCGGGTCGTAGAAATAGGCGCAACGGGCATTCCACATGAAATCACCAGGTGGCCCCTGAAAGGGCACGTCGCGGGCGCTCAGTTCGGCATAAAGCCGGTCAACTTCTGCCGGGCTGGGCAGTTCGACGGCCACACAGGCCTTGTGGCCCCCGCGCTCGGGGTGGTCAGGCACACCGGTGTGTTGGCTGATATGACCGATTTCCCACGCGGCAAGGATAAGGCCGGGCATCTCGAAATCCGCAAAGCCCTCGGCGCGGCGCCGCAGGGTGAGGTCCAGCTTTTCAGTATAGAATGCCACCGTGCGCTCGATGTCCTCGACCAGCAGGCAGATATCGGTGATGTGTTTCAACGCGCCAAGGCTCATGCAGTTTCTCCATTCAGATAGTCGGGAAGCTCGGCTCCTGCGCGCAGGCCCGAGCGCAGGATATGTCGGCGCATCGCGTCGCGCGCCTGTGCTTCATCGCCATTCTTCAGCGCGGCAAGGATTGCCTCGTGTTCGGCAACGGTCTCGTCCACCACCACATCGATGGGCTGGGCGCGGCGGGCCAGATAGATCGTGTCTCGGATCTGCCCGGTGATATAGGCGGTAAATGTCAGGATATAGGCGTTGCCCGTTGCCCGGCTGATTTCACGGTGAAACTCCAGATCCGCGGCCACGGAATCGTCGCGGGTCCGCTCGTGCCCCCGCATCCGGGCAAGCGCCCCCGACAAAACGCCCAGTCCCTCCGGGCCAATGCGCGTCGCAGCAAGACCAGCAGTTTCGGTTTCCAGAATGGCGCGAAGCTCAAAAAGCTGACCCAGTTCAGAGGCCTGACCAAGCAGCAGCGGGTCGAGCCGGATCACCTTGCTGTCCTCGGGTGCCAGCGCAAATGCGCCCGCCCCCTGCCGCACATAAACAAGCCCGTCTGCCCGCAATTGCGACAGCGCCTCGCGCACCACATTGCGGCTGACCCCCAGCTCATTGGCCAGATCATGTTCGGTGGGCAAGCGGCTCTGAGGGGCGATTTGCCCGAGGCGGATCTGACGGCTGAGATGATCGGCAACACGTGCCGCCAGTGGTTCCGGAGCGCCAATGGCTTTCGCTGGCTTTTTCATCGCGGCCCGTCCTCCTGCACCAGCAGGCATCCCGGGTTCATCATGGTATCAGGGTCAAGTGCCGCCTTGATGCGCGCCAGCAGGTCATGCCGCGCGGGCATCGTCTCGTGAAACCAACCAGCCTTTGTGCGCCCAATGCCGTGTTCGGCTGAAAACGAACCATCCAAGTCAAGGACCATGTAAAAAATCCTTTGCTCGATCTGCCTTCCGATCTCGCGCGCTTCCGTTTCCGCAATGGTTTCAGGCGGCAATGCATTGAAATGCAGGTTTCCGTCTCCCATGTGGCCGTAGGATTGAGCAATCCAACCGGGGAATTCAGCCTCCAGCATGGCCTCAAGCGCAGATACCGCGTCTGGCAGTTGCCCAAGCCGCAGGGACACGTCGCTGCGTACATGATAGCCGCGCCGTGAATGCCCTTCGACCAGCCCTTCGCGCAACGCCCAGAGCCGCTGCACCTGCCTGTCGGATTTGGCCACAACCGCGTCCGCCGCGATGCCCTGCTCGATTGCTGCCGCCAGCGCGTCTTCCAGCATGCTGTCCAGCGGCAGGTCCAGAACTGAGCCCAGTTGCACCAGTACATGAACCGGTGCCTCCAGCGGCGGTACCAGTGTCGGATCGACCCGCTTTGCCAAAGGCAGACAGGCCGCAGACATGACCTCGAAGGCGGACAGCACCTCATGGGCGGCGCCCCGCAGATGCCGCAACAATGCCAATGCATCCACAAAAGAAGCGCAACCCACATAGGCGGTCGCCGCACATTGCCATTGTGGCGAAATCCGCAGGCAGGCTTTTGTGATAATGCCAAACGCGCCCTCGCCGCCGATTGCAAGGCGCAGCGGATCGGGGCCGCGATTGTCCTTGTGCAGACCGCTGATCGAGGAAACGATGCTTCCATCAGCAAGCACCAGTTCCAGACCCATGACATGGGCCGCCATCATGCCATGCCGCAGAACCTGCATACCGCCTGCATTTGTCGAGATAAGTCCGCCGATCTGGGCGCTGCCTTGCGATCCGATGGCGACACCAAATTGCTGGCCCTGCTCTTTCAGCGTGGCCTGCAGCGTTTCCAGCACAACCCCCGCCTCGACCGTGCACGACAGGTTGTCGCAGTCCAGATCGAGGATTCCGTTCATTCTTTGTGTGGAAAGGATGATGCAATTCTCTTCAGGGCGCTGCGCCCCGCCGACTAGCCCGGTATGGCCACCCTGCGGCACGATGCCGACACCCGCGTCCGCACAAAGCCTACAAACCTGCGACACTTCCTGCGCACTGGCCGGGCGGACAACCGCAAGGGTACGGCCTATCCGGTCTCTGGCCCAGTCCCGGATAAAGGCGTCACCGATCTGATCTCCAGTCAGAATGCCATTGGGGCTGAGCACCTTAGTCAGCCTTTCCAGGAAGGCATGTCCCCGTGCAGCGTATACCGAATCTGAAACCTTAGCTTGCATCATGTGTAAAGAATTGCTTAATTCGTCCCACAAGTAAACAAATTAGTTTCGGACCAGTCGAAGGGAGCCAAAATGCTGAGCACCAATGACCAAAAATTCCTGCGCTTGGCCTATGATGAAGCCAAGGACGGGTATGATGAAGGCGGCTGTCCCATTGGAAGTGTCTTAGCCCGTGGCGGACAACTTGTGGCGAAAGGACGAAACCAACGAGTTCAACAAGGTGACCCGATTGCCCACGGGGAAATGGACTGCTTGCGAAAGGCCGGACGCCAACGCAGCTATGGAGGATGTGCTGGCCGTTTACACGCGCGCCCATGATCCGGCACGACCACTGGTGTGTTTGGACGAAATCTCAAAGCAACTGGTGGCAGAAACCCGAATGCCGATACCAATTAAACCGGGCAGACCGGCATGCCAT
>JABMNS010000073.1 GCA_013204445.1 Sphingomonadales bacterium | reverse complement strand
TGATCGAACCCGAAGCAAGCAGTCTGTTTGGAGCAATAATTACCGTATCGATGGCGACAACTCCCTTTCTGATGCTGCTCGCGCGTCGGTTCAGTAGTAGAGCCATCAAAACATCAACCGATCTGGAAGATCCTGGCAATGCCAATCGGGCATCGGTCATCATTGTCGGGCAGGGGCGATTTGGTCAGACCGTCTCGCAAATGCTGCTTGGCGCAAAAATTCCGCTGACACTCATCGATATCAAGCCGGAGCAAATTGATATTCATGAGCAATTTGGCGCCAAGGTATTTTATGGCGACGGCACAAGGGTGGATCTCCTGCGCCGTGCCGGTGCCGATGAAGCGGATGCTATTGTCTTTTGCATGGATGATCAGGAATTCGGCCCCGAACAGGTGCGCGCGATCGCGCAATCATTCCCCGAAACAAAGCTGCTTGTTCGCGTCTATGACCGTCGTCAACTGATTGCACTGAAAGGCCTGGGCGTTGTGGGCATGAAGCGGGAGCTATTTGAATCCGCAATCCATCTCGCCAAACAGACCATGTTCGCGATCGACGTTGATGATGGCCTGATCGACGAGGCCGACGAAAAGTTCCGACAGCGCGATTGCGATCGGCTGGAAGCGCAAATCAAATCCGGTGGCGACATGTTTGCCGGGGGAGACCTCCGCTTTGGAACCGGTCTGCCGCCGAAACCCTGACCTAGTCTGATTGATCCAGAAAGGTTGCGACGTCATTCAGATCGACGTCCTGCGCCAAAAACGACTGTCCGATGCCTTTGGCGAGCAGGAATGGCAAGCTACCGCCGCTCATTTTCTTGTCGTGCATCATATGGCCGACCAGTTGTTGACCGGAAGCCCGCACCGAAGCGGTTGCCAGATTATAGGGCAGATTGACCGACTTCAGATGTGCTTTGACGCGCTCCGCTTCCGCCGCATCGCAATGTCCGCGACGCGCCGAATACCCGAATGCCAGCGCCATACCGGCGGCGACCGCTTCGCCATGAACCAGTCTGTCAGAAAATCCGGTTTCTGCCTCGAGCGCGTGGCCGAATGTATGGCCCAGATTGAGCAGCGCACGTCGGCCGCTCAGCTCTTTCTCGTCTTCCCCAACGATCAGGGCTTTGGCGCGCACGCTGTGGATAATCGCTTCGCTGAGAGCATCCGGATCGTGGTCCAGAAGCTTGCTGCCATTTTCCTCGCACCATGCGAAAAAATTCTCGTCGTTGATCAATCCATATTTGATCACCTCTGCATAGCCGGCCCGCAATTCCTTGTCTGGAAGGCTGCTCAGTACGAGTGGATCAATCAGCACAAAACGGGGCTGGTTAAAAGTGCCGATCAGATTCTTTCCGACAGAGCTGTTGATCGCGGTCTTGCCGCCGACGCTGCTGTCGACTTGGGCAAGAAGGCTGGTGGGTATCTGGACGAACCCGCAGCCGCGCTTCACAATCGCTGCCGCAAATCCGGTAAGATCGCCGATTACGCCGCCACCTAGCGCCATCAGTGTATCGGATCGTTCGACGCCTTGGGCAAGCAGCCAGTCAGTCACCATTTCCAGTTGGCGCCAGCTTTTGCTTACCTCTCCCGCCGGCAGGCTTTTCACGATAAGGTCGATCCCGCTTCCGGCAAAGGCTTTCCGCAATTTGGGAAGTAAATGCGACTCCACATTCACGTCCGTCAGAATGAAAAGCCGGCGATTGCTGGCAAATCTCTGCAGATGTGTGGCTGCCAGTTCCAAGGCGCCTGGCTGAACCAATATGGGGTAGCTATGTTCGCCTAATTCAACAGTGATTTGGGTCAACGCTGCAATGCCTCGATAATTTTTTCAACGGTTGTTTCATGGGGCGAATCATTGCCCGTAACATGAATATGCGCGGTGGCATAAATGGGATTTCTGATTACCGCCAGATCGGCCAATATCTTCGCCGGATCACCAGATTTCAGCAAAGGTCTGGTGTTTCGCCGGGCGACCCGTTTCACCAGCGTATCCAGATCAGCATCCAGCCAGATTGCGATTGCCTTTTCAAGAATAAGCGCCCGGGTTTCTTCGTTCATGAACGCTCCACCACCAGTGGCGATAATTTGACACTTGCCTTCCAGCAGACGCGCTATGACGCGCCTTTCTCCGTCACGGAAATAGTCTTCGCCGAATCGACTAAAAATTTCTTCCACCGTGAGGCCGGCCGCCCGTTCAATTTCCTCGTCGGCGTCAACAAAGCCAAGGCCCAGCCGTTTTGCCAGGCGCCGGCCGACTGTAGTTT
>JABMNS010000391.1 GCA_013204445.1 Sphingomonadales bacterium | reverse complement strand
TATTAAAGGTTGCGCCTGATGCCTTGAATAAGGATCAGCCATGGTTTAAGACTTGGAGTCAAGCTGGCAAGCAGGATGACTATGGCCCAGCGGTAAAGCTGATCAAAGACTTCGAGGGTCTTCGCCTTGAAGCTTACGCTGATCCCCTGCACGGCTGGAAGGTGCCCACCATCGGCTATGGATCTACGCATGGCGTTAAGCGTGGTGATCGAATCACCCAGTCTCAAGCCGATGCAATGCTTGCGGCAGAGGTGGAGCGAGTTTCTGACAAGTTGGCCAGCAGCGTGCCAGCGTGGAAAGAAATGAGCGCCAAGCAGCAGGGCGCATTGATTAGCTTTGCGTTTAACCTTGGCCCCAATTTCTACGCCGCAAATGGTTTTGAAACCATCAGCAAGCGGCTGCGTGAGAAGGATTGGAAAGCAGTGCCCGCCGCTCTTGTGTTGTACCGCAACCCAGGGACTAGCGCAGAAGCAGGGCTGCTGCGTCGCCGCAAAGCAGAAGGTGCCATGTGGGCAGAAGGCATGGCAAAACAGCCAGTGCAGCAACAACTGCCATATAAGGTGAAACCTAGCGACTCCTTTGGCACGCGGCTATCGCCCAACATTACCCTTGGTGAGTTTGCGTTAGGGCAGCCTGCAAGGCGCTTCATTGCGCAAGACCAGGTAGACACCGCAGCAGAACTGGCCGCCTTCCTAGAGCGTGTGCGCAATGCATTTGGCGGCAAGCGCATCACCATTACATCTGGCTATAGGCCACCTGCAATTAACAAGATGGTGAATGGCGCCATCTCATCAGAACATTTATTCAATGCACCTAATGTAGGTGCTGTTGATTTTTACATCGACGGTGTTGATATTTATCAAGTGCAAGGCTGGTGCGATAAATACTGGCCGCACTCGGTAGGGTATGGCGCTCCTAAAGGTTTTGTGCATCTTGGCATCCGTCAAGGGCGGCCGCGGGTACGATGGGATTACTAGCTGCTAATGCGTGGATCATCAGATTGATGGCGCTAATCTGATACCTAAACGCAATGCAAAACAACAATTTAGACAACGCATCTTTGAAGCATGGGACCACTCCTGTGCATATTGCGGCGTGGCGGCTGACACCTTAGATCACATCAAGCCACGCCATAAAGGTGGTGATACAATCGTCAGCAATTTAGTGCCCGCGTGCAAAAGTTGCAACCGCCGCAAAGCTAGTCAACACTGGCGGGAATGGTTTGCAACGCAAGCATTTTGGTCTGCTGCAGCAGAAGAACAAGTCACCCAATGGGTAGAGGATAACTGGTGAAAGAATATCAATGCCTGCCATTCTTGACGATGCTCTTTGCATACGCCATCACTGCATACGCGCCATGTATTATCTATACGCTCAATAGTCGGTTGTGGCATGATGCAGCTAGGCAATGCGGCTTGATTAGCCTAGGCCACCTAGCGGGGTACCGTGCAGCTCCTTGCCTTTGGTTAGCATCATTCGTAATCGAAACATGCCAGCCTTTTCAAACCGCTGTAGTTGCGAAGCTGTCATGCCCGTGGCAGCCTCCAACTCAGCCCATGACATTGGCTTCTGCAACCGTCTGCTTCTTATTACATGCGCCGAATCCTCATCTAAATACATATCCATCAACTCCATCATCTCTGCTGCTTGCTCACTGATGAGATGATCACCTGCTGGCGGCGCATCAGCAATCATATCTAAGATGGATGCTGTATCATTGTTGGCTGATATTGCATCCAAACTGCATACGGCATAGCTGCGGTGTATTGCATCATGTATTGCGGATAAGCTGATGGACATATTATCTGCTACCTCTTGCATTGATGGCATACGGCCTAGTTGTTGGCTGAGTTGCGATGTGGTGCGGGCTACCTTGGCAAGTAGATCATGTAACCCTGTAGGCAACCTGATCATTGCGTCGCTTTGGGATATTGCCCGCTGAATGCCTTGCTTAATCCACCAATATGCGTATGTCGAAAACTTATAACCTCGTGAGTAGTCAAACAGCTCAACCGCACGCGCTAAGCCGATGTTACCCTCCTGGACAAGATCCATTATCTCCAGTGATTTGCGCTTACGGTTTTCGTACTTCTTTGCCACATGCACTACTAGCTGTAGGTTGCATTGCATGAACCGTTCACGTGCCCGCAAACCACTGCGCATTACACGTTGCTCGGCTGGTGTTAGCGGCCTATCAATGTCACGCAACTCACGCATTGCTGCGATGCGTCTGCCGTATTGAATCTCTTGGTCCACTGTGAGCAGTGGATAGCGCGCAATCTCGTTAAGGTAACTCTTGAATGAGGATGACATTATGAATCCGCTGGTACACACGATGGAGGCTCAGTTCCATGGTGCAGCCAATGCAAGCGCATTGCGTGCACTGCATCAACGTGGCGACTGGAATGGGCTGCTGGAGTATGCGTTGTTGCTGGCGGAGCTGGAAGCATCGCAGAAGTCACAGATTCGGTGGTTGGCCCGCGAGGCCGCGTCGCTTCTTTAAAGCGTATGCAGCATCAGCCTTGAGCTGTTTGCATTGATCCTCAGCATCCTGCGCCATTATTGCAGCAGAGCGCAACAGGCTGCTTAATTTGATTGGTTCCATGTCGCGGTCCATGGCGTACCGGATGGCTTGCCTAAACCCCATGCTGATATTACCACTGCCTAATTTACGGGCAGCTTCAATTTCATCTCGACTCATGCGGATGTTGACCGTGTAATTACGGCCGCGTTGCGTTGGCGTACGAGGGCTTGGCATTTTACGAAAAGGTGACGCGACGAAAGCCAGCTAACCGACGTGGCACGCAGTCAGTATTATCTGGCCGCACCCATTTGACGGCACCTAGCGGCAACTCCACTTCACATGTCCACCACGTATGGCTACAACTTGTGCATCTGCGTTGCCTGAGTTGAGACTCAACAGTATCCGGCTTGGATGCTATAACGCGGCTGATGATCTCATCGCAGATTGGGCAGCTCACTGGTCCTCCAGCTCGGCGGCGATG
>JABMNS010000072.1 GCA_013204445.1 Sphingomonadales bacterium | reverse complement strand
GGTTGAATGATGCCGATTGTTCTGGGAACTCCATCGATCCCAACAATTGTAAAAATTGCTACAAGCGGGACGGAATAGAAAGCAAAAGTGCGCGCGAGCGTTTTCATCATGCCCGACCCAGCATAGCGGAAGATGGCCCTATAGACACCGGCAAAATAAAATGTCGGGATCATGGTTAGCAGTGCGCCGATGACTATTTTCTGGATCGCCAAATCCCAATAGACCCAAACGCCGATGCGCAGTGAGTAGGCAATCCAGATGGACTGGACACATAATATGACGTCCAGAGAAAAGACAATTGCTTGTTTTTGCCAACGGGAGAGCCCCGCGATTTTCTCGAGAATGAAAGCAATAACAACGTTCATTTTATGATCTTACTCGATATTACTCGGTTTCGCGGCGCCGTTACCGTCGGTTATCAGTCCGCTGTTTGAAAGGGAAGCTTAATCCCAAGGTTGTTGCGGCCACTCATCGTTGATGAAAAGCGTTATGTTTATCCGCACAGCGCCAAGCTGGAAGCCAACTGGATCAGCCTTGATGATGTTGGCAAATGCATGGTTGCCGCAATGGATCGCCCGGACTTTGAGGGTTCTTGGCTGAATATTGGCGGACCACAGCGCCTGAAACCAACGGAAGTGGCCGAGGCTCTGTCCCGCGTGTTAGGGCATGAAATCAAATATGATCCCTGCACACCGAAGGAATTCGGGGATTATCTGGTCGAAGCCTTTGGTGATGATGTACCAGCAGAAAATCGTGAAACCATGGCTGCCCGGATCACAGCGTTCTACTAATATAACAACAACAACGAAACCAGACCGTTTGAAGTCGACACCGACTTCATGCAGCAGCCTCTACCGGAAGTCCAATTCGAGACCTTGGCAGAATGGGCGGCGCCGCAGGACTGGTCGGAAGATGCGCATCGGCCGCCAGCGGGATAGCTTTCCTCCAAGATATTTTTATCACCTGAATCTTTTTGGCCTTTGCTCTGACAATGGGAGTGAAGGCCAAAGTCATTTCGGCAAGTTGATGTGCAATCAAATGAAACTTGGGCCGGCGCCCTGCAGTTCCGACGCCTGATGAGTCAGGCCACCATCCGTTCGACGAACCAGTAAGTGGCGATGATCCCGATACCATAGGCCATGGCGGTCTTCGTCGGCTGCAACCAATGGCCCCGCACTTTCCCGATGCCGTATAGCGCCGCCAGGGCCGCTGCGACGATCGCCAGCTGCCCGATTTCGACGCCAAGGTTGAACGTCAGCAAAGCCAGCGGAACGTCGCCTTCCGGCAAGCCGATTTCAGCAAGCGCGCCGGCAAAGCCAAAGCCGTGGAGCAAGCCGAACAAAAAAGCTACGACCCATGGAAACCTCTCCGAAAGCCGGAGGCCATCGGGCTTTGCTTTGACGACCTCAACGGCTAAAAAGATGATCGACAGTGCAATCACGGCTTCAACCGGCTGCGATGGCAGCGACAGTAAACCAAGCGTCGTCCCGGCCAATGTAAGGCTATGCGCGATGGTAAAGGCGGTGACGGTCTTGGCGACGAGCCAGCCTCCTTTAAGCAGCAAGACCAAGGCCAGCACGAAAAACAGATGATCGAAACCCAGCAATATATGCTCGAAACCGAGGATCGTATAAGTTGCCGCGATATTGGAGACCGCACCTGCTGTCGCCAGTGCCAGTATCGCAGCGGGCTGGTCTGGGGTCAGGCGCACGGTCTGCATGGCGGCGTCGATCGAGGCAATGCGCGCCAGCGCATCTGTGGTTGACAGCTCCAGGCCCTTCAGGCCGATTGTCTGTCCCTGCAGCGGACCAGCGCAGCGCAGCGAAAGACGGGTAAGAATATTGCTGCCGGAATATTCGCGCTGGGGTTCACCTTCAACCTCGCAATTCTCCGGTATTGTGACTTCACCGGTCTGCCCAAGGCGAGAATTGGCAGATGCCTTCCACAGCAGCGACCATTGGCCAGGCGATTGCTCCGTCATTTCGATATAGGCCGGGCGCAGCTCGTCAGCGTGGGCGCTGGTCGGACATAGGGCAAGTCCTAAACAGATCCACAGGACGGCGAACCAGCGGTTCATGGGCGGCCAGCCACCGTGATTTCATATTGCCCCCGATATCTAGAAAGCG
>JABMNS010000071.1 GCA_013204445.1 Sphingomonadales bacterium | reverse complement strand
GGCGTTGGCCTGGCGGCCTGCATGGCGATCTATTATGTTTTTTAGCCCGCCACATTCCGAAAGCATGCTTTGAGCGATGAATACTAAAGCCATTCAGTACTGCAGCTTTCCATCCGGTGAAGGCGGCCGCTCTCAAATTCTTGAACAAAGACCGATCGACAAGATGACGTTGGGGATCGAAATAGATGTAGGTTGATCTGCACGTTCCTAAAAGCTGCCCTTCCGCAATCCTCCCAGTTTCGGTCAATGGATCTGATTAGTTGGGGAATGAGAGCGGCTGTCGGGAAACACCCCCCGATAGAGGACATTCACAGTTGATCGAGCCACGCCGAGGTGCGGGCGTTGGTTGACGTAACGCGTTGGATCATATGTCCAGAAACGCACTGCGATCGAAGCATAGACTCTGCAAATTCAAAATCGGATTGCCAAAACATAGGAATAGGGTTAGCACCCTAGATATTAGGAGTCGCTTGTGCGACATGAAGGAGAAAGATCATGGCAACGACACTGGCGCCGGAAAAAACAGCAATAGATCCAATCGATGTTTCGCTGGCTGAACTTTATGCCGAAGACCGCTGGCAGGAGCCGTTCCGCAAACTGCGCGCCGAAGCGCCTATCCAATATGTGCCTGAATCAAAATTCGGACCCTATTGGTCGGTTTCCACCTATAAACCAATTGTCCACGTCGAGGCGCTACCGAAGATTTTTTCTTCGTCCTTTGAATATGGCGGTATTTCGATAGCCTTCTATCCGGATCGGCTACTGCCAGATGAATTCCGCCAGCCGCAATTTATCGCGATGGACCCGCCGCAGCATACCGCGCAGCGCCGGACCATCGCTCCTGCCTTCGGCCCCGGCGAAGTCAAGGCGATGCAGGACGAGGTGCGCGAACGCACGGCTGCTGTTCTGGATTCTCTTCCCGTCGGCGAATCCTTTGACTGGGTTGAGAAAGTTTCGATTGAACTGACCACCGGCATGCTCGCCAAGCTGTTTGATTTTCCATGGGAGGAACGGGACAAACTGACTTACTGGTCCAACATGCTCGGGGACGTTGAACTGGTTCATCAGGAAAACGGAATTGCGCGCCGCAATGAAATTGCAATGGAAATGGCGGGCGCTTTCGCCGAACTTTGGCAGCGCAAGGCAGCCGGCGAACCAGGCAAGGACCTTATCTCGGTAATGATGCAATCGGATGCGATGAGCGAGATGAGTCAGGAAGAATTTATCGGCAATCTGATCCTGCTGATTGTTGGCGGCAATGATACAACGCGCAATTCGATGAGCGCTTATGCTTATGGCCTCAGCCAGTTCCCTAAAGAACGCGCCAAGCTGGAAGGCGATCCGTCGCTAATCCCCAATGCGGTCGCGGAACTGATACGCTGGCAAACCCCGTTGGCCCATATGCGTCGCACGGTGATGGAAGATACCGAGCTGGAAGGCGTGGAAATGAAAAAGGGCGACAAAGTCGTGCTCTGGTACATCTCGGCCAATCGCGACGAAACTGTGTTTGACGATCCGGACAGCATTCGGGTTGATCGTGAAAACGCGCGGCGCCATCTGGCGTTTGGTTATGGCATTCATCGCTGTGTTGGTGCGCGTGTCGCCGAATTGCAACTGCACGTCCTGCTCGAAGAAATGGCAAAACGGCGGCTGCGGGTGAACGTGGTCGAAGAACCTGACCGCGTGCCCGCTTGCTTTGTGCATGGCTACAAGAAGATGATGGTAGAACTGGAGAATTATTGAGTTGAAAACCCGTGACAGGATCGTCCTGGAAGCACGGCTGCTCTATAACAAACATGGCTATGGAAATGTTTCCAGCGCCACGCTGGCCGAACATTTGGACATAGCCGAGGGCAATCTCTGGTACCATTTTAAAACTAAACGCGCGATCCTCGCCGCGATCAGCAAGCAGTTCGCGCTAGATATCGAAAAACGCCTGTCGCTTCTGCCGAACGAGAAAGTAGACATTGTGGTTGACTATGCCGCGCTTCTACAAGCGATTGTCGACGAGTTTCAGGAATATCGTTTCCTCTACCGCGACCAAGCGGATTATGGTGAGCACGACGAAATCGTTCGGCGGGGCGTGCGCGGATGGACAGAGCGAACCCACCGACAGCTTCAAGCCTATATGAAAGAATTTATAGAAGCGGAATTGCTTGATTGGCCTGAGGAACGGCTGGCAGATCTTGCAATCAACGCAACTATCATCCTGCGCTATGGGCTAGAATATTTCCGTGAAATGGGCGACCCAATCGGAGCGGGCGGAGGTGCCATTCGCAATAGCCTGTTGCGGCATTTGACCTTGTTTGAATATCGCCTGATGCCGGAGGCAGCGATCCGGTTGCGGCGGTTCATTGAACGGATCGGAAATGGGGAAGAAGTGCTTGGCAAGACTCTCGGAAAAGATCTGGATTAGCGACGCGCCCAATAAGCGACCATCGCAACCGTAATTAACCTGAATTAGATTTATTGCCTTATGCTAAGGCGACTTGAATTGATCTCCAGAATATGAAAGTCCGGTTTTTGATCCTGTTTGCCAAAAGCAGCCTGTCCCCTTTCCACCCAGTTTCAGTCATTAGAACTGATTGGATGGAACATAAAAGCAGCTGGTCGGGGAACGCCCCATTTGCGGACATTCGCTGAATTCATGACAAGGCCTTGATGCTTGTAGTTTGCAGGAAAGCACCCCGCGAGAAGGCAGCACGACCGTGTTTTGTAAGGGCCCTACTCAACGAAACCGACAGGGATACTAACCGGATTCGCTCCAGTCGCTGACATCCACTCCAGATCGTCAGCATCACCGACCAATCTTGGCTTTGCCGCTATCACGGCACGCAGCGCTTCTTCCAAGGTCAGCCTCGCTAGCCATGCGCCAAGACAGAAATGTGCCCCCCCGCCAAATGTCATCATTTTTGGAGTTTTTGCATCAAGAAACCTGTCCGGCCTAAATGCATCTGGTTCGGTCCACACCGCAGTATCACGATTGGCCGTGTAGGTTGTGAGCATCACAATGGTGCCAACATCGAACACCTGACCGTCAACTTCAAACGGCTCAAGCGCAGTCCGCGGCGCAGCAGCGATAGAGCCTTCCATTCGGATTGTCTCATCGACTATCGAGGAGAGCTTCTCTTCACTGTTGTGCGAGAGTTGCTCCCCACCAGCATATTTAAATAGCACGTAAAGCGAGCAACCGATCTGGCTCAGTGTTGTATCCTGACCTGCAATCAGCAGGTTGGTGACCATATCAACCGTTTCTTGTCTAGATAGGCGGTCGCCTTCATCCTCTGCTTGAATCAGACATGAGATAAGGTCTTCAGACGGGCACGTAGCGCGCCCTTCCACCATTTCAGCAACATACTCTCGCAGACTGTGAAGCGCTGCGCTTGCCATGTTGATTTGTTTCGGGGTCATAAAACCGAAGACCGGCGAAAGATCGGTAACCCACTCAAAGAATTTACCAACATCCCGTTTGGGAACACCGAGCAGAGAACACATGACTTGCATCGGAAGGTCGCGCAAATGATAGAGCAAGTCACCGCCGCCTTTCTCACGCAGCGCCTCCAAGCGATCCTGTGCAAATACTGCAACTTCCTCACGCAGCGAGGCGAATGCTTTCGGCGTGAATGCCTTGCCCACGAGACGACGAAGCCGATGATGCGCCTTTCCCTCGTTGGTGAACATGATCCGGCCATACCAATCACGAAGTTCACCCTCCGGCACGCCTGAGGCATCGAAAAAGGATAGCCCTACCCCGGTCAGGCGCCGGTCAGTAAGTCCCAATCGAACAGCTTCATGTGCAAGAACGAAGACTTCGCCAAATTCATCGCCTATGGCTGCCGAGCCATTGCGTGAAGCCTCAATAATCGCGGAGCGGAAGGCTTTGGCGTCGCCTACCCCAAAAGACGGGATTGTTTGTAACGTCATAAGCGAGACTCCCATGAACGCGACCACAGGACAATATCAGCATATCTATAGTAGGATGATGCGGCCTGATCAAGTTTGTCTCCAACGTCCGCTTGAAATCACCACCCAAAAGTAGTCGTTCATGTCGGTCGAATTTAACGTCCGCTATGGACGCAAATTGAACGCCACACACCGCAGATGGCTTCGGCCCTGCCGAAGAAGGCGTCTGCGGGCGTCACATTTTTCAGACTTTCATGGTAGCGCCGGTGATTGTAATGCTCGACGAACGCCTCGATCTGGGTTTCGAGATCGCCAGGCAGGAAGTAGTTTTCCAGCAGGATGCGGTTCTTCAAGGTTTGGTGCCAGCGCTCGATCTTACCCTGCATCTGCGGTTTCACGGACAAAAAAAGCCCCACCAGTTTCCCGGCAGGGCTTTCATTTTTTCTCAGATTAAGTTCTTAGAACTTGAAGCCGGCACCGATGCCGTAGCGGCGTGGTTCCAGCGTAAAGACGTTGGTATACAGACCGGATGACTGATCCGTCACATAAAGTCCGGTTTCCGAGTTGCTGTCGAAGATGTTCTGGACAAAACCACGAACGTACCATTTATCATCTGTCCCGTTCAACTGGATTTGGGCGTTTGCCTGCGCGTAGCCTTTGATCCGGTTGACGTTGCCGTTAAAGATACTGCCGAAACTTTCACCTGTATAAGCAAGGTCAACACGCGGGACCAGGCTCATGCCATTGTCAAAGTTCATCGTATATTGCACGCCAGTCGAGAATTTCAGCTGCGGTGCCTGTGGCAACGAGTTGCCACCAATATTCTTAGGAATACCGGCAGAGTAATATTCGATCCCGCCAAATGCCGCCGGATCAACGCCAGCTCCCGCAAAAGCACCTGCCGCCGCAGCACCCAGTACGGCGCAGATACCAAACGCACCGGTTGAGGCAATACCGCCATTTGCAGGGAAGGAGACCGTAGGCTGAAGACCCGCACCGGCTTGAAGACCTGGCACCGCTCCAGCATTGATCGCACCATTTATCGTGTTGACGAAAGCATTAACTCCTGCGGCACTGCCGGATCCGGAAGCCACTGCACAATTCGATCCGTTGGTGATGTCCTTGATGATCACCGCATCAGCGCGGCCACCGCCAAAGTCACGTGGATCGCTGTTAAACGTATCAGCTGCGACCTTGGTATGCAGATAGCTGAAGCCTATGTTGATCATCCAGTCCGGATCAGGACGAATAACAGCCTCGACTTCGGCACCGTAAATATCGGCATCGATATTTTCATTAACCGCGGTCCGCGCAACAATCTTACTGAGCTGCAAATCCTTGTATTTGTAGAAAAATGCCGTCAGATTGAGTTGCAGAGCACCATCGCCGAATGTATTTTTCGACCCAATTTCAAAAGCATCAACCTGCTCCGAATCGAATGCTTCAGGAACCGAGAAAATTGGCTGCAGTGGCGGGTTTAAACCGCCCGATTTATAACCACGAGAATAAGAAAAATAGATCAGATTGTCGTCGGAGATTTTATAGTCGATCACCGCGCGGCCAGTGATTTCATTATTTTTCACCTGACGATTCTGGAAAATCTGATTGCCGGCCGTGCCTAGGTCAGCGTCATAAGAACCTACAAACGGCGACTCAAACGCGTTGGTTGTTTGGCCATACGGAACAAGGAAGCTGGCCAAAGTCGAACGCGCCTCAACCTCTTTCTTGTCATTGTTGTAACGCAGACCGCCCGTCAGTTTCAGTGTGTCTGTGATGTCAAAATAGACTTCACCGAACAAGCCATAGGATTGCACCGTCAAATCGTTGGTATTGTTGCGGAAATAAGGCGTACCCAGGAATGAAGGTGGCAATAATTCGTTAGCAAGCGAAGTGAAGCTGCCCAGCAAGCCTGCCACATAATCGATCGCGAAGGCATTCACATAATAGCTATTCTCGGTCAGATGATAATCCGCATAGATACCGCCAACCAGGAAGTTAAACGGGCCATCAAGATCGCTCGAGATGATTGCTTCTGCAGACCAGCTGCTGTTCTGCTGATTCGACCGGTCAAACTGAAGTGGCGTTGTGGCACAAATGCTATTGCCCCCGAATGACCCGAGACCAATCGTGTCGGTATCGGAAGTACATAATACTCCACCTGGACCATCCGGGATGATCGCAGCAGCAAGCGGCGCAAAATAAGCTGAAGCAAAACCTAAGCCGCCAAGACCGGCCGCGGTTGCAGCAAGCGCCCCAAGAGCAGGCGCATAACCGTCCCGGCGTCCAATATTGTTATTATAATCCTGCCGAGAATCGAGCTTTACCTTCTGGTAATTACCCGAAAGCTGGGCGCTGATAGGACCGAAATCATGCTCGATCTTACCTTGGAAAGTCATCTCGCTGGTAAAATATTCCGGTGTAAAAGCGGAGTTGATCGTGCGTGAATCCGCAGGGATCGAAACACCATCATATTGATCCGGGCCGTAAAGGCTCCCCAGCGCAAAAGAAGTTGGGATACCCTGTGTCGCAAGAAATTCCTGCGACGACAATACGGCTGTAAACGTGGAGTTAGCGTTGAACGATTCCGTATTGCGGGTGCTGTTCAGACAACCCAAAACACCTGTCGGGTCGCGTTGACAATATGCCTTCTGGATCCGCATACGATTGTCATCTTCACGGAAATAGGAAGCATAGAGATCAATCGTGGTATCCGCGCTTGGCTCGAAACGCAGCGAACCGCGAATCGAATAAAGATCGCGATCATCAACATTGGGGCCACCGTTTAGATTGGTGGTATAGCCATCGCGCTTCACATATACGCCGGCGCCGCGGAATGCGATATTGTCGCCGATGGGTACGTTGACCATGCCTTTGACCTTGATGGCATTAAAATTACCATATTCGGCATCACCTGCAGCCTGAAACTGGCCCATTTTCGGCTTGGCGGTAACAACGTTGACCACACCTGCCGTCGCGTTCCGTCCGAACAATGTGCCCTGCGGACCACGCAGGACTTCAACCCGCTCAAGATCAAAAAACTCTGTTTCAAAAAGTCGTGTCGAGAACAGCGGTTGATCATTCAAGTGAATAGCAGTTGCCTGATCGCAAGACACGCCCACGCAAAGGTCACCGATCCCGCGAATCGTAAAGCTGGAACTGGTAAAGTTGGTTTTGGTGAAAGTGATATTTGGAAGAGTTAGTTGAAGATCAGAACTATTTTCGATTTGCTGGGCTTCCAAGGCTGCTCCGGAAAATGCCGAAACGGCGATTGGCACGTCCTGAACACTTTGAGCCTGACGCTGTGCGGTAACAATGATGGTATTATCATCAAGGGCACCTTCATCTCGCTCCTGCGCCAAAGCAGGTGCGGACATTGCAGTCAAAGCTGTAGCGGCTAACAATAGCGATTTACGCATTTCTCTCTCCCAAATCCAAACTTAACCAATTGGAGAGTGAACTTTTTAACCAACTCCCCAATGATTGGATATTCAACTAATCGCGCGGTTAAGTCCAGACAGAAATACAAAAATACACTCTTGCGCTGCATTTTTGCATAACATGCGAGCAATTAGATGCAATTTTGATACAAAAAAGCCCTGCCCGTTTCCCGGCAGGGCCAATTTTGTAATTTTAGCTCAAATTCAGAATTTGAAGCGGACGACTCCTCCGTAAGTGCGCGGCGCACTTGGATAACCGGAAACCATTCCTGATTGTGCAACGCCGTCGAATTCGGTCGTGAGGAACTGGTCGTTGAACAGGTTGCGAACATACCCGCCGACTTCGATGCCGTTTTCAAGCTTGAGCGTCATTGAGCCGTTGACCAGATTGACCTCGCGATCAAAAATCTGGGTGTTGCCCAAGGCAGCGTTAAAAGTCGGCAACCCATTGTTGATCGGCGTGTTGCTTTCATGGCTGTAATCAATCCGCGTGATCAACTTATTTCCGCTGCTGCCAAATTCGTGTGTGTAGGTCGCAGAAGTCGAAATCGCGAGTTGAGGGATGCCGGCTGGTGTTACGCCGCTCAGGTCACCCAATACACTACCCGAGAAGTCATCAAACAACGGATCAAGATAGGTCATTGCAAATGTGAAAACCAACCCCTCAGTCGGCCTAATAGTGCTATCAAACTCGAAACCCTTGACCGATTGCTGGCCCGCATTTTGCAAAGCAAAACCGGTACCGGTGAAGGCAAGGCTTTGGAAGCCTTTAATGGTCTGGTCGAACAATGCGAGGTTGAAGCCGAAGCCTTCCCACTGACCTTTGACACCAACTTCATACACGGTGGCATTCTCTGGCCCTGCAAAGCGCGAACCGCTCCTCAGGTTTGGCAGCGCCAGACCGGCGTCGAAGATTGGCGATGATGGAGCCGCGAAAGTCGACCCGCCCGGGCCAGCAACAAAATCGGCACTGGAAGGCCGGCTATCGCGTGACAGGTTAACCCAGCTCGCTTTGAAGCCCGTTGCATAGCTACCATAGACGTTGACTTCGTCTGAGACCCGATAGGATGCCCGCAGAAGATAGGTGAACTTGTCATCGCGGGTCTTGCCGTCTTCGACAGCGTTCGGGATGCTCAGGAAGGGCGGCTGAAACTAGAAGGCAGACAAGCCGAGCAGCGGGTTTGCAGCTGACGTCGCCGCCGCAAGCAGAGCCGCCTGGTTAACCGCCGGAAGCGCCTGGAATTGAGCCCGCGAGGCTACAGTGCCCCCGGTTGCACCGACAATAAACGCATCAATCAGATTGATTTGACCCAGTGGATCAAAGCTTTGCTGAGCGAGTGCGAAGTCCTTCTTATCGTCGGTGTAGTTGAAACCACCCGTAATGACGAGGCCATCGACCGGTTCAAAATCAACCGTGCCGAAGATCGAATAGGACGTGTTGTCCATCGAAAACTGCTCGGCTGTGAGCAGCGGTGTGAGAAAAATGGATTCCTGTAGGAGACCAAGACCTGCTTCAACCC
The DNA here is from genome assembly GCA_013204445.1 of Sphingomonadales bacterium. GTDB lineage: Bacteria > Pseudomonadota > Alphaproteobacteria > Sphingomonadales > Sphingomonadaceae > Parasphingorhabdus. The sequence continues at coordinate 1,631 of JABMNS010000071.1, read as the reverse complement.
CATTGAATATGCTTGGGTTGCCCGCGATGATATCTGCCGGATTTCCACCAGCCAGAACTTCGAAGAAATCCCGGATTTGGGTACCGTTTTCGATCTGACTGACCTGCGAGATGCTTTCGTCGAAATAATAGCCGCCGAGCAAGACGTTGACCGGACCGTCAAAGTCCGATGCGACGCGGAATTCCTGGGTGAGCGTCTTTACCTTCTGGTTGCGGGTTTCGTTCGCAACATCCAGGCTGGTGTAGTCGATGTCCGAAACGAACAGGTTCTTCAGTTCGCGGTAGGAAGAAATCGACGTGAAAGAAAGCGCACCTGCTTGATAATCGACCTGGAGCGAGCCGCCGTAATTGTCGACTTTATTGATCGGAACCTGATTGAGATACGCATCATAGCTGAAACGATCTGTCGAGAATTGACCGCCAAGCAACTGGATCGCTCCGGCGGTCGGTCCAGCGACAACGGTCGTCACCTGACAGCAAATCTCGTCAATCCGCGAGAAATCAACAATCGCACGAATCTTCAAATCCGATGTTGGCTCGATCAAAAGCTGACCACGAGCTGCCCAGCGATTCCGATCATTCTGCTCTTCGTTCAAATTGACAATTTTGGCGTAACCGTCGCGGCGGTTATAGCTGCCGTCGATCCCGAAGGCGATATTCTCTGTCAGCGGGCCTGTAATATCGCCCTTGAGTACGACGTTATTGTAATTGCCGTAAACCGCTTCAACCGCGCCGCCAAATTCGAATTGCGGCTCACGTGTAACAACCGAAATCACGCCAGCAGAAGCGTTCTTACCGAACAGCGTCGATTGCGGACCGTTCAGCACCTCGATGCGTTGAACATTGGGAAGATCTGACAGAGCCGCAGCCGAACGCGAACGGAACACGCCGTCAATAAATACGCCAACAGAAGGCTCGATGCCGAAATTGTTGTCGCCGTTACCAAAGCCGCGAATGATGAAAGTCGATGCCGAAGATGTCTGGAGCTAACTGACACGCAGCGAAGGAGTGACCGATTGCAGATCGAGTATGTCACGGATTTGCGCATTTTCAAGCGTTTCGCCGCTTGTCACCGAGACCGAAATCGGAGTTTCCTGCAACGTCGTTTCGCGTTTGGAAGCCGTTACAATGATAACATTGTCGTCAAACGTTTCCGCGTCCTGAACATCCTGTGCTTCCTGTGCATAGGCAGGGGACACTGCGATAACGCCGCTAAGTGCAGTAGCGGCCAGAAATTTTGCGATTTTCATGTGTTTCTCCTGCGCCGCGACCTTTTGTCGCGGACCATCAAATAAATAAAATGAGGGGGATGATCATTTGATTGCTGGCAACTTATCCAAATGCTTGGAATAGTCCAGAGCATAAACAGCAGAAAGGCTGCAATAATGCGGAATATTAAGGGAACTCAAATATCGTTGCAACTTAGTCAAAAATATTTGAATTTCCGGGAAATGGTGCCCCTGGCCCGACTCGAACGGGCACTCCTTGCGGAACTGCATTTTGAGTGGGACGAGACAACCGTAACCATTTGATAACAAATTACAAATTTTCCGTCAAGTCGAATTTGTGTAAGGTTTTGTGTAAGTTTCCCGCCCAAACGAGCGATACCAGCTGCATACAAAATCGCTGATT
>JABMNS010000070.1 GCA_013204445.1 Sphingomonadales bacterium | reverse complement strand
GTTCCCGCTTGGCCACCGGCAGGCAATAGGCATGCGGGCGAATCCCGCCAGCAAACATTGCATTGCGATTGATATGCAGGTGATGCGGCGTGATGGTTGCCGCGATATTGGGCCCAGCGCTATCAACAAACTGCACCGCCTGCGCAGTCGTGATATGTTCGAACACCACCTTCAGGCCCGGCAATGCCCGGATCAGCTTATCCAATATCCGTTCGATAAACACCGCTTCGCGATCAAATATATCGATGTCGCCGTCGGTCACTTCTCCATGCACCAGCAGCGGCATGCCGATATCCTGCATCCGCTCAAGCACCGGCATGATATGCGCCACATCGGTTACGCCATAGGCGCTGTTGGTCGTAGCATTGGCGGGGTAGAGTTTCGCGGCGGTAAAAATGCCGGCGGCATGCCCGGAAGCGATGTCGTCCGCATCTGCATCATCGGTGAGATAACAGGTCATCAGGGGGGTAAAATTAGCCCCGGCCGGCAAAGCAGCCATGATCCGGTCCCGATAGGCCGCAGCGCTGGCCGCGCTGGTCACGGGCGGCGATAGATTGGGCATGATGATAGCGCGAGCAAATTGCCGCGCGGTAAACGATGCGACCGCTTCGAGCATCGCACCATCGCGCAAATGGACATGCCAGTCATCGGGACGTCGGATGGTTATGCGGTCTATTGTGTCATTCATTTTCTGTTCCGTTGATCCTGCGCCCGACGAAAAATGCCTATTTTGGCAAGTCAGGTGCTGGCGGGTTGGCTTTCTGTTCCGAAACCCCTACCTAAATGCCATGACCGAAACCAGACTTAATGACCGCGCCATCATCCGACTTTCCGCAACGGACGAGTCCGAAGACATAAGGCAGTTTCTGCAGGGACTGGTCACGCAGGATATGGCGGCGCTCATCCAGGGTCGGCCACAATGGTCGGCGTTGCTGACAGCGCAGGGGAAAGTGCTGTTCGATTTCTTGCTGTGGTCAGAGGGTGAAGACATATTGATCGACTGTGAAAGGGATCCGACCGACGCATTGGTCAAGCGCCTGAAACTCTATCGATTACGCCGCAAGATTGAGATCGCCCGGGATGATATGGTCGGCGTGCACTGGGCCTTGATGGCCGAAGACAGGCCAGTAGATCCGCGATTACCTGAATTGGGGCACCGCTGGCTAAACGATACGGGCGATGGTGAAGGCGCCGAAGAAGCCTACCGAAAGCATCGCCTGTCGCTCAGCGTGACCGAGGGCTCAGCAGAACTCGGCAGCGACAAGACATTATGGCTCGAATGCAATGCAGCGGAGCTCAATGGCGTCAGCTTTACCAAGGGCTGCTATGTTGGACAGGAAAACACGGCGCGGATGAATTACCGGCAAAAGGTCAACCGGCGACTGCTCGTCGTGCCGATCGCGCAGGCCGATGAAAAGCGCCAGCGCATCGCCTATCCCGCATATGGCCTGTCGGTTGAACACCGGCGCGTGGACGATATCAAGGGGCTCGACCTACCCGATTGGTTGGAAACAGCGATTCGGGACCAATAACGACCCGATATTCGCTTCGCCCCGATCCGGGCTGGCGCAGGATACCAATGTGCAAGCGTCAGCGGCTGCAGGACGGGCAGCAGCCCTCGCTGCTATGCTCATCAATATCTTGATTCAGCCAGGCAGCGCCTAGACGGCGTCGTTTTCCTTAATTGCCCGCGGCTTGATCACCCGTTTTTTGCGAACCGATTTCTTTTCAACCTCAACCTCCGTCGACTGCAAAATCGCAGGCGGCAGCGCGCTGGCATCTAGGCCGTTGCTCTCGCCATTTTTTTCTGCGGTTTCGATCTGGCGTGGACGCCGACTGCGAACCGGCTTTTTCTCTTCCGGCGCGTCATTCGCGGCCATATCGTCGCGATCATTTCGATCATTTCGATCATCCCGTTGTGGACGATTTTGCTGCGGTGGCTGGGGACGGCTGCGATAATTGTCACCATCATCGTCACTCGAATCATCCTGACTAGGGCCATTACCGCGATTGTCACCACGATTGTCCGGGCTATTGTCTCCGCGCGGTTCTTCACGGGCTATCCGCTGTTCTTCACGACGGGCAATCGTATCGGCGTTCACCCGGAAATAATGATCAGCAAATTGATGATAATATTCGGCCTGGACGCGGTCGCCATTGACCTGCGC
>JABMNS010000008.1 GCA_013204445.1 Sphingomonadales bacterium | reverse complement strand
GCGCCATTTCCGGCGCGGTCAGCACCTTCGCCAATATCGATCCGAAGGTCGAAGAGCATGTCGCCGAGAAACTGGGCCTGACAGTAGAACCAATCTCGACCCAGGTCATCCCGCGCGACCGTCATGCACAGTTTTTCGCCACGCTCGGCGTGATTGCCTCGTCGGTCGAACGACTGGCTGTCGAAGTTCGCCATCTGCAGCGCACCGAAGTGCTGGAAGCGGAAGAATATTTCTCGCCGGGCCAGAAAGGCTCAAGCGCGATGCCGCACAAGCGCAATCCGATCCTGGCCGAAAATCTCACCGGCCTCGCCCGGATGGTCCGCAGCTATGCCCTGCCGGCGATGGAAAATGTCGCATTGTGGCACGAACGCGATATTTCGCACAGTTCGGTCGAACGGATGATCGGACCAGATGCGACGATCACCTTGGACTTTTCGCTGGCGCGGCTGACCGGCGTGATCGAAAAGCTGCTGATCTATCCCGAACGGATGCAGAAAAATCTCGACCGCATGGGCGGCCTGGTCCACTCACAGCGCGTCTTGCTCGCCCTCACCCAGGCAGGCATCAGCCGCGAGGACAGCTATCGCATCGTCCAGCGCAACGCGATGAAAGTCTGGGAATCGGACGGCGAAATCGCCCTGCTCGACCTGCTCAAGGCCGATCCCGATGTCAGCGCGAAACTGTCTGACGCTGAACTGGAAGAGCGCTTCAACCTCGATTATCATTTCAAGCATGTCGACACGATTTTCGCCCGGGTCTTTGGCGAATAAACCGGTTTTCGGCACCATTATATGGCATCTGGCCACCAGCCTGATTTGGGACTAGGATAGCTGTCACACGCAAAAAAGGTGAAGCATGCAATTTATCAAAATCCTGTTCTGGGTTCTCCTGCTGGTCGCGACCTTCATTTTCTGGTGGACCAATGAGGCACGGGCGTCGCTGGATCTTGGCGCTGCGGTTGTCGAGGCCCGGGTTTCGACCTTTGCCGTCGGCGCCTTCCTGATTGGCTTCCTGCCCGCATGGCTGCTTTTGCGAGGCTCCAAATGGCGCTTCCTGCGGCGGATCAAGACGCTGGAAGACGCCGCACGCCCGGCAACGGTGCCGGCTCCTTCCGCAAGCCGCTCACCGACACCACCCGCACAAGCCACTCCGGCCGTGACACCGGTGGATAGCGGCAAAGCGTCCAGCACATGAGCAATCCGATATTCGTCGCGCTCGACACGCCCGATCTCGACCGCGCGATCGAGATTGCGCAGTCGGTCAAGGGCCATGTCGGCGGCCTGAAACTCGGACTCGAATTTTTCTGCGCCCATGGTCATCACGGCGTGCACGAAATCCACAAGCTCGGCCTGCCGATCTTCCTCGATCTCAAATTGCACGACATTCCCAATACCGTCGCCAAGGCGATGCAGGCTATCAATGTGCTGGAACCCGCGATCGTAACGATCCACGCCTCTGGGGGCCGGGCGATGATGGAAGATGCCAAGGCCGCAGCGAACGAGCATACCAAGGTTGTCGGCGTCACTTTGCTGACCTCGCTCGACGAGCGCGATATGGACCGGATCGGCTATAGCGGCACGCCGCATGATCAGGTCGAGCGGCTGGCCGCACTGGCCCGCGAGGCTGGACTGGACGGCATCGTCTGCTCCGGCAACGAAGTCGAAGCGGCACACAAAATCTGGAAAGACGGCTTTTTCGTCGTCCCCGGCCTGCGCCCGAAAGGCGGCGCCATGGGCGACCAGAAACGCGCGGTGACCCCGCAGCAAGCCAGAGACAATGGCGCAAGTGTGCTGGTGATCGGACGGCCGATTACCGGTGCGGACAATCCCGGTGAGGCGGCACGGGCGATTGAGGGGACGCTTTAAGTCTGTTTCATGCCCGCGCAGGCTGGCATCCAACCCGCCTTCAGCCCTTAAACGACCATCGGCTTAGACACCGGCCTTCGCTGGGGTGACGAATGAATGAAGATTTATATGAAAACCCTAATCAAAATCTGCGGCCTTTCCTCCGAAGCAGCCATTGATGCGTCCGTCGAAGCCGGCGCTGACTATATGGGTCTTGTCCATTTCGAGAAAAGCCCGCGTCATGTGTCACTGGAACGCGCGAAACTACTTCGCGACTATGCAGGTGACCGGATCATGACGGTGCTTCTGCTGGTCAATGCCGATCCCAAACTAACCGGAACGGCCTTGAGCGATGTCAAACCCGATGTCGTGCAATTTCACGGCAGCGAGACGCCGGATTGGGTGAAGCTAGTGCGGGACAAATCTGGCCTAAAAATATGGAAGGCGGTCGGTGTGCGCGACAGCGCGGGCCTGGCTAAAGCCAGTCGCTATGTCGGCGCTGTCGACCGCATGCTGTTCGACGCGCCAGCCAAAGATTTGCCTGGCGGAACCGGCACCTCGTTCGACTGGTCTTTGCTCGCCGATCACGACCATCAGGTCGACTGGGGCCTCGCCGGTGGACTTGATCCGGACAATGTGCGTGATGCGCTGAATGCCACCCATGCCCCGCTGGTCGACGTATCCTCCGGCGTTGAATCCGCGCCCGGTGTCAAACATGTGGACAGAATCGCCGCCTTTTGCCAAGCGGTGCGGGAATATGATGCGGCTAACCGTTAGTCCTGAGCTTGTCGAAGGATGTCTAACGACGAAACGCGCACTTCGCCAAGCTCAGCGCTAACGGATTATCTGAACCAATGAACGACCAACCCAACAGCTACCGCAACATGCCCGATGACCGGGGCCATTTTGGTGAATTTGGCGGACGCTATGTCGCCGAAACACTGATGCCGCTGGTCCTTGATCTGGAGAAACATTATCGCGCCGCGCAAACCGATCCGGCGTTCGAGGCGCAATTTAATGATCTGCTCGAACATTATGTCGGTCGCCCCAGCCCGCTCTATTATGCCGAGCGGCTGACCGAGGAAGTCCGCAAGAATGCAAAGGAAGGCAAAGGCGCGCAAATCTGGTTCAAGCGCGACGAGCTCAATCATACCGGCGCG
>JABMNS010000069.1 GCA_013204445.1 Sphingomonadales bacterium | reverse complement strand
GGCTTTTGGGATCACAGAAGTAAACATCGATATTCGTTGCCATCTTGAAGCGCTCGTGATCGGACAACTCCTTGCCTCTATCCCACGTCAGAGATTTATAGAGTTCACTTGGTAATTTGCCGGCATGTTTGATGAGGGCCGAGACAACGCTTTGCGTATCTCTGTTTTTCACTTTGACCAGCATCACATAACGCGAGTGCCGTTCAACCAATGTAGCGATATAGCTGTTCTTCGGCCCAGCTATCAGATCACCTTCCCAATGGCCTGGCACAGCTCGATCCTCAACAGACGCGGGTCGTTCGCGGATAGAGACCATATTCTTGATCTGGCCCAAGCCATTGCCCTTCAGGCTGGAATGCCGCGAGCGACGCATAGAACGTGGAGATCGAAGATAAGCCAGCAACTCTTTCTTGAGCACACCGCGTGTTTGCACGAACAGACTTCGGTAGATTGTCTCATGGGATATCTGATTGGACACTTGGCCAGGATATTGCCTTTTGAGCCATCCTGCAATCTGCTGCGGCGACCAAAGCCGCTTTAGCTTGATGGCAACAGTCCGCCGTAAAACCGGATTGCCAGCCAGCTTACACAGCTTGGGGCGGTGTGCCCGGTTCCAAGCCGCCTTGTCAGATGCTGCCGCTCGATATCGAGCTGCCCGACCACCGCGTCTAACTTCACGGCTGATCGTTGATGCCGAGCGCTGCAACTGCCGTGCGATTGAGCGCAATGACACTCCGATCTGAAGACCGCGAGATATCTCTTCTCGCTCCGCCAATGTCAGTGCCAGGCGGGATCGCTTACGTTCCAACGGACGAATGCCACCCGTCCGAGATATCAACGGATGTATCGAGGACGAGTCTCTTTCAAAACTACGCCCGATACTGCTCATCGACTCCCCTTGCTGCCAGCGATCCCATATCTCTCGCTTCTGCACAGCACTAAAATATATTCGCTTCCTCTGCTTCATATCCAACACTCCATCTTCTCTCAAAAGATTAAAGTGTTGCGTCGATCAGTTGAAATCACCGCGCAAAAGCGGACATTAAGCGCTAAGTAGATTTACCCCGCACTTCACGCGAAGCACCCTCACACCGGCACCGCCGTCTCATACTTAATCCGCTCCATCACGAAGCTTGCTGACACGTCGGACAGAGGCACAGCCTTGATCAGTTTCTTGTACACCCGGTCATAGTCGGCGACATCGCGCACCAGCAGCTTGAGCAGATAGTCCACTTCGCCCGCCATCCGGTAGAGTTCGACCACTTCCTCGACCGCCGAGGCGGCGGCGGCGAATTTTTCCAACCATTGGTCGCTATGGTCATGAGTCCGCACGGCGACAAACACGGTCATGGCAAAGCCGACCGCCTCCGGATCGACAATCGCCACCCGGCGGGCGATGACCCCGTCCGCCTCCATCCGCTTGATCCGCCGCCAGCAGGCATTGGTCGAGAGGCTGAGCTGCGCCGCGAGATTTTCCAGCGACAGGCTGGCATCGCGCTGTAAGGCTTTCAGGATCTTCCGGTCATTATTATCAATATTTTTGGTTTCTTTGGTCATATCCAGATTATTATCACATTATTCATGCAATAACACCAATAATTGATAAGGATTTCCCGCCCGGACGGCTTCATATGTGAAGGCAGATGATGACAGGGGAAGTTGCAATGCTGGATTTTGTAGGCCGGGCGCGCGAAGACAAGCTGCAGTCGCTTTCGGCGCTGATCGGCAATACGCCGATGATCAAGATTCTGGCGCGCTGCGAAGGTCAGGACGTCACTGTCTATGCCAAGGCCGAAATGTTCAACCTGTCCGGCAGCATCAAGGACCGCATGGCGCTGGCGATCCTGCAGGATGCGATGCGGCGCGGCGATCTGCTGCCCGGCCAGACGATAGTCGAGGCGACCAGCGGCAACAGCGGCATTTCCTTTGCCGCCATCGGTTGTGCCCTTGGTCATCCGGTCACCATTTTCATGCCCGACTGGGTCAGCGCCGAACGGCGCGCGATGCTCGCTATTTATGGCGCCGATGTCCGCCTGGTCTCGCGAGAAGACGGCGGCTTTCTAGGCTGCATGGCGGCAGCGGAAGAACTGGGCCAGCAGGGTGCCTATATGCCGCGCCAATTTTCCAATCCGGTCAATGCCGACGAACATGCCGAAGGCACTGGCCCCGAACTATGGCAGCAGGTTGCATCAGACGGCGGCACGCTTGGCGGCTTTGTCGCTGGTGTCGGTACGGGTGGCACGGTGATGGGCATGGGACGCTATCTCAAGGGCCGCGATCCTAACATCGCCGTGCATCCGGTCGAGCCGATTGAATCCCCCACCCTGTCGGTCGGCCACAAATGCGGCCAGCACCGGGTACAGGGTCTGTCGGACGAATTCATCCCGGCGATCCTCAATCTGTCCGAACTGGACGGCGTGATCGGCGTCAACGACGGCGACGCGATCCTGATGGCGCAGAAGCTTAATCAGGAATTCGGCCTGGGCGTCGGCATTTCCAGCGGCATCAATCTGGTCGCCACGATCCGCGTCGCCCTGCAGCAGACAGTGGCCGCCGACGGCACACGCAAGGCGGTCGCGACGATATTTGCCGACAGCAACAGCAAATATCTGTCCACCGATCTCGCGAAAACCGAACCCTGCCGCGACTGTTATCTGACGCCTAAAATCGAATTGCTGGGTATACAGACTATCCGCTGAGTTTCGCAATATTGCGATCATCTGCGGTCGTTACATTCACGGCCAAGCCAATCAGATCGGTGTCTTCCGGCGCATCGGGCAATATCCCAATCGCGGGCAGGCCCTGCTCGTCTTCCAGCCAAACACTGGCCGCACCTCGACTGGCCTTGCCATAAGGCATGGCATAGCTTTTGATTACCGCCTTGCCGTTGAAAAAATGGTCTGGTTTGACATGATCCGGTTTCGCAATGCGCGCCGGTGCGGCGATCCGGTCTGGTGACCAGCCTCCGGCGACCGGCTGCGCGGCGTAAATGCCCACGGATTCCTTATTGATTACTCCACCATTGGCGGAAATCATACCCGGCTTGCGCCCGTCCTTGCGCAATGCCTGAACCAGCGCGACCATACCGTGGGCACTATAGCTATTGCCCGGACCGCCGAAAAAGCTCAGCCCGCCAGTCAGCGTATAGGAAGCCAGCGACCGGTCCGGCGAGCCGAGTGCGTCCATCGCCAGTGAGACCGCCACCGGAAAACAGCTGTATATATCAATAGGACCGAGATCTGCCGCGTTTAGTTCGGCCAGTTCCAGCGCCTTGGGGAAAGCAACCTGCATCGCCGGCGAAATCGACAGGTCGTCCTGTAGACTCATCAAAGGCACGCTGGCGTCGGCGCCGCTGTGCAGATAGATCATCTTGTCCGCGGCAATGCCCAGATCGGCGGCATGGCCAGCGGTG
>JABMNS010000068.1 GCA_013204445.1 Sphingomonadales bacterium | reverse complement strand
GTGCGATCCTCACCTATGGCGGGGTCAGCGTGTTCATCGTGTCGTTCAGCGTCTATTCGCTCGCCGTGCATCTGTTTCGGGAGGCGGATCTGCCCAGAAGGTTCATCCCGGGCGCGCTGGCCTTCGGGTCGGTTACCTTCACCATGACCAGCGCGGGGAGCCCGGAAATCCAGAATCTCATCCCGATGGAATATCTCGGAACCAATGCTTATGCTGGCTGGCAGGTCAGCCTGGTCGTCGCTCTGTTCATGGCCGTTACCGGCCATTTCTGGCTCAACCATATGGTCAAGCGCGCCGTCGCCAAGGGCGAGCATTTTGTCGGCCGCGAAAGCGATGATCACAATACCGACTATGGCAATTTGCCGGCGCCGCTATTGTGCATCCTGCCGCTAGTCGCGGTGCTGGCGATCTTTCTGGTCTTTCAATATCCGCAGAATATGGGACCGCTGTCAGCGATTCTGCCGCAGGAATCTCTGGATAAATGGGCGCTGGTGGCAGCGCTGAGTTCGGGTGCGGTTGTCGCGTTAATGGTCGGCTATCAAAAACTGAAGTCCATGCCAGAAGCCTTTTCACGCGGCGCGACCAGCGCGGTTGTCGCAATCACCAACACCTGCGCCGTGGTCGGATTTGGTTCCGTCGCCAAACTGTCGCCGGCATTTCAGGAAGCCTTGGTCATGGTCCAGAATATTCCGGGCAGCCCGCTGATCGGGGCGGCCGTTGCAGTCACCGTGATCGCGGGCCTGACCGGCTCCGCATCCGGCGGTCAGTCGATCGCCTTGCCCTTAATCGCCCCCCATTATATCGATGCCGGCGCGCAGCCCGACGAGCTTCACCGGGTTGTCGCCATCTCCTCCGGCGCGCTCGATAGCCTACCGCATAATGGCTATGTCGTGACCACGATACGCGCGGTTTGCGGGGAAACCCACAAAGACGCTTATGGCGCGGTTGGCGCGCTGACCGTCGTAATACCCGTTGTCGGCACAATCATCGCGGTGGTGCTGTTCGGGATTTTCTGATGCCAGTGACAACACGTCGCTACCGTCCCGAAGACCGGAAAGCATTCATCGATCTCAACCGCGACTGGATCGAGGAATATTTTGTTCTCGAGGACAAAGACCGCGAACAACTGGAAGAATTGGAAGCATCGATATTCGGGAAAGGCGGACAAATTATCGTCGCCCTGGTCGACAATAGAGTTGTCGGAACCGGAGCGATCCTGCCGCCGCATCATGATCCGGGCGATGGCCGCCAATGGCTGGAAATCATCAAGATGGCGGCGCAGAAAGATCTGCGCGGACAGGGCATCGGACGCGCCGTGCTCTCCGCGCTGATTGGAGAAGCCCGGTCCATGGATGCCGATGCCATCTGGCTGGAGACCAATGCAGAGCTGAAAGCCGCAATCCGTCTGTACGAGCGGTGCGGCTTCCGGCATCTGGCGAGCGATGATCTGTGGCCGACGCCTTATGCGCGATGCAATGTGCAGATGGTTTTGGAGTTTTCATCCGTCGCCCCAGCGCAGGCTAGGGCCTAGCCCAAATTTCATTGAAACACCAAGGGCTGGCTGGATCCCAGCCTGCGCCGGGATGCCGAATTATTTCAACCGCTCGATCTTGCTCGCCGCCTCGTCGATGATCGCGGTGACTTCCAGGATCTTGTCTGATCCCTTTTCCTCCTCCGCCAGCCGGATACCGATGGCGCTTTTTAGATTGTGCATAGCGCGGCGGATGGATGCGCCATCGCTGGCCTCGCCCATTCTCGACACACCTTCCAGCCGTTCGAGCATTTCGGCGATATGCGCCTCGTCTTCGGCCAGTCGGGCGGAGCCGGCCTCGGTGATCGAATACACTTTCTTGCCGTCATTATCGACCGCTTCGTCAATCAGGTCCATTTCCGCCATCCGGGTCAGCGTCGGATAGACAATGCCGGGACTGGGCGCATAATGGCCACCGGTCAGATCCTCGATCTGGCGGATCAGATCATAGCCGTGCCTTGGCTCTTCCGCGATCAGGTGCAACAGGACCATCCGCAGTTCGCCGCGCCGGAACATCCGCGCCCGCCTTTTGCCCTTCACCCCTTCAAAGGCAGCCTGTGCAAAGGCCCGGGCAAATTTCTCACCGGTCATCCCGCTGCGCCCGCGGCCGCGACGACCGCCGGGTCCAAATTTCATTCCATGCCTCATTTTATAATCTTTACGTATTTCTAAGATGATTATAAGATATATCTTAGTATGGTCTTTGCAATAGGGGAATGGCTAAAAATCTACAAGTGTCTGAAAATCGGTCAGAATAGTTCCCGGACCATAGCGACTGGCAACAACCGGAGACTTGCGCGAAAGCTATTGGACTAATCGTCACCGGCTGTTAATCGATCAGCTAAATTCAAATGGAGCAACCAATGGAAACCCCAATTCACGGCCAGTGCGATCCCCGCTTTGAACTGGTAAAAATGGCCTTTGAGAAAAATTTTCGCGAGCATGACGACCTCGGCGCTTCGGTTGCAATCACGCTGGACGGCAAATTTGTCGTCGATCTGTGGGGCGGACATCTCGATGAGGAACGAATCGAACCTTGGCAGGAGGACACTCTGGTCAACGTCTGGTCCAGTACCAAGACGATGGCGGCGATGTCGCTGTTGCTACTCGCTGATCGCGGCGAGGTTGATCTTCATGCTCCGGCTGCCAAATATTGGCCGGAATTTGCCCAAAATGGCAAGAAAGCGGTCGAAGTTAGACATTTTCTTAGCCACACCGCCGGCCTGTCTGGCATGGACAAGAAGGTCGAGGGTGATGCGCTCTATGACTGGGAATGGATGACCACGGCTCTGGCAAAACAGGAGCCGTGGTGGAAACCGGGAACCCAGTCGGGCTATCACGCCCTGACCCAGGGTCATCTGATCGGTGAAATTGTCCGCCGGGCCACCGGTCAGACGATCGGCAATTTCTTCCGTCAGGAAATTGCCGAGCCGACCGGCGCGGATTTTCATATTGGCGCGGATGAAGCGCTCGACAAACGCATTGGCAATCTTGTCCCGCCCAAAAGCGGGCCTTCCCCCAATCCGAAATCGATCGCAGGTCGCACCTTTGCTAATCCCGGCGTCGATGCCACCGAACCGAGAAACCGGGCCTGGCGAGCGGCAGAAATCCCCGCAGCCAATGGTCAAGGCAATGCCCGCAGCATCGTCCGCGCGCAGACCGCAATGGCCAATGGCGGCGAGGCGTTTGGCATAACAATCATGTCGGAAGAGGGCACCAAGAGGATTTTCGAAAAACAGTCTGAAGGCGTTGATCTGGTGCTGGGCCTGCCGCTGACATTTGGCATGGGCTATGGCCTGAACAACCCGGCTGCCCCGATCAGCCCCAATGCAAACACCTGTTTCTGGGGCGGCTATGGCGGGTCGTCAGTGATTGTCGATCAGGACGCCCGGCTGTGCTTTTCCTATGTCATGAACAAGATGGAATCCGGGCTATTGGGCGATCCAAGAGGATTTGGCCTGGCCGCAGCCATGTATATGTCGATGGCGGGATAGGGCGGCATAAGGCTTTGCATTAGGCGATGGCACCCGCATCGGTTACCCCAGCGAAGGCTGGGTTCTAAACCAAGGACGGTGAGACTCCCATAGAGGGGTTGGTTGCCCGCTTTCTCTGGCATGACGTATCAGGGCCGACGGATCAAACTCCTCACCCACTGCGACTAACCGCCTTCACTGAACCACTAACCGGCTGATGCCGGTAGGTTCATGGCTTGGGGCTGAAGCCAGCTTTGTTTGGCTTTGTATGTTTGTCCAAATAATTGAGGATCACTTCGTCTGTGATGTTCCCGCTGGTGGTGGAGAAATAGCCTCGT
>JABMNS010000067.1 GCA_013204445.1 Sphingomonadales bacterium | reverse complement strand
GTTGTTGGCCTGAGCGGCGCTGTCTATGGCGGTGCTGCCATTGTGCTGAGTGTGATATTTTGTGCGCTTTCCTGGCAGGTTACCCGGAGTAAAACCACCGAACCCGAGGATATGGCAGCAGAAAAGCGTCTGTTCAAATTTTCGATTTTCTACCTGTTCGTGCTGTTCGCAGCGGTTGTTGCTGACCGGATGATATTGGCATGAGCGAAATTGATAAAGAGAGAGCTGCGATGACCCCCGAAGAGCAGAAAGTCTTTCAGGCCCGGCAAAAGCACCGGGCGGTGATCATGGCCGGCCTATTGATCTTCATGGTCGTGCTATTTTACCTGATCACCATCGTCAAAATCGGGTCCGGTTCCTGATGACGACCGCCCAAGCCTCTCTTTCCGGAAAGAACCGGCGCAGCGGCATAATGGCCGCGTTCATGGGGCTTGGCATGCTCGCACTGGGCTTTGCCGCCGTGCCATTATACGATGTTTTCTGTCGCGTGACCGGCTATGGTGGTACAACACAGCGCGTCGGCGAAGCCGAGGCAGCTACGGTTCATGCCACCAGTCAGGTGGTGTCGATTCGCTTCGATTCCAATGTGAATTCTGCGCTCCCCTGGTCATTCAAACCGGAGCAGGCGGTCGACAATGTCACCGTCGGTGCCCGTGACATGGCGATTTTCATTGCGACCAACAATTCAGACCAGCCGGTCGTGGGTACCGCCACATTCAATGTGACACCGCTTCTGGCCGGACAATATTTCAACAAGGTCCAGTGCTTCTGCTTTAGCGAGCAAGTGTTGAAACCGGGCCAGACGGTTCGGATGCCGGTGCTTTATTATGTTGATCCGGCGATTATGGATGATCCGGAAACAAAGGATATCAAGGAAATTACGCTGAGCTATACCTTTTATCGTTCCATCGATCAGCAGGCGCTAGACGCCGGTGCAGGCGATAGCTAAGAGAAATTTGAGAATAAGGTTGGGGAAATAATATGGCCGGTGCCAAAAATCATGATTATCACATTCTACCGCCAGACATCTGGCCGCTGATCGGTTCGTTTTCTGCCTTTCTCATGGCAATTGGCGGTATCCGCTGGATGCATAGCGATATCTATTCGTTTGGGCCGTTGCTTTTTGCTATTGGCACTTCGGCTGTCGCCCTGACATTTTTCGCATGGTGGTCCAATGTGATCAAGGAAGCCCATGCGGGTGACCATACACCTGTCGTGCAGCTTCACCTGCGCTACGGTATGATCCTGTTCATTGCTTCGGAGGTCATGTTCTTCGTCGGCTGGTTCTGGGCATGGTTTGATTATTCCTTATTCCCACAGCCGATTGAAATCATTGATGGCATCACCACCAATTACATTGGCCAGGAGGGTGCTGCGGCGCTGTTGCAATGGCCGCCCAAGGGCATTGAGGTGCTCAACGCCTTTGAACTGCCGCTGCTCAATACGATGATCCTGCTGTGCTCCGGCACAACCGTTACTTGGGCGCACCATTCGCTGATCCATGGTGACCGGAAAAGCATGATTACTGGCCTTTGGCTGACGATCATATTGGGTGCATTGTTCACGTCCATTCAGGTTTATGAATATAGCGTTGCGCCATTCCCGTTTGCTGGCATCAACTATAGTTCGGCCTTCTACATGGCGACCGGCTTCCACGGCTTCCACGTCCTGGTCGGCACGATCTTTCTGATCGTCTGTCTGGCACGGGCCTATAAGGGGCACTTCACGCCGAAACAGCATTTCGGCTTTGAAGCAGCCGCTTGGTATTGGCATTTTGTTGATGTCGTATGGTTGTTCCTATTCATCGTCGTCTATGTCTGGAGCGGCTGGGGCGCGCCGGTTCACTAGATCATCGCGTTGACCGAAACCAAAAATATAAAAGGGCAGCCGGATGTTCTTCCTGCTGCCCTTTTTGGTCTTTGCCCTCATTGCGGACAGAAGACGCTGTTTGCCAATCTGACAAAATTCTCGAACACATGCCGCGCCTGCGGCCTCGACTTTGGCTGCTATAATGTCGGCGACGGTCCGGCCGCTTTTCTGACAATGGTCGTTGGCGCCATAATCCTGGGTCTGGCCCTGGCGCTCGAGGCCAATTTCCACCCGCCGATATGGGTGCATATCATGCTCTGGGTACCGCTGACCGTCGCAGCCGTTGTCGGGTTGCTGAGAGTGACCAAAGCGATATTGCTGATCCTGGAGCATCGCAACCAGGCCCGCGAAGGCAGTATCGACGGCAGCGACGGTCCATGATCAAGCGGCTACCGATATTCGTCACCATCCTCGTATTGGCCGCGGTCGCAACCATGGTCGGTCTTGGCATATGGCAGCTGCAGCGGGCAGTGTGGAAGAACGGGCTGCTGGCAAGCTATGCCGCAGCATCGGATATGCCGGCCATTACCTATCCCGCTGTGCCGAGCGCGGACGATGCACCCTATTTTCGCAAATCAACCGTTAATTGTCTTGCCGTTATCAGATGGCGTTCGACTAGTGGACGCAGTGCCAGCGGACAAGCAGGTTGGGCCCATATCGCCCAGTGCCGCACAGCCGGAGCGGAAGGCCCGGGCGCGCAAGTCGTCGCTGGCTGGTCGAAGCGACCGGAGAATCCGCAATGGGCGGGCGGGATTGTCGATGGCATCATTGCGCCCGACAGCCAATATATCCTTCGTCTGGTCGCCAGCGAACCGGTCGCCGGGCTGCAGAAAAGCCAACCGCCGGCACTGGAGGATGTGCCGAACAATCACCTGTCCTATGCGGTCCAGTGGTTCCTCTTCGCTGGCATTGCGTTGATCATTTTTCTGATCGCGCTGCGGGGTCGCAACAAGGGCGTTGCCCAATCCGGCAACTTGTCCTAACCCGCTCGCCATCATGAACTATATCTCGACCAGAGGCGCTGCGCCCGCATTGAATTTCGAACAAGTAACCCTGGCTGGACTGGCTGGCGACGGCGGCCTTTATGTGCCCGAATCCTGGCCGTCTTTCAGTCATGACGAAATCGCCGCCATGGCGGGCCTTTCCTATGTCGAGATCGCCGTCCGGGTGATGCTGCCGTTTGTAGGTGATGCGCTCAATGAAGCGGAACTGCGCGATCTTTGCGAGCAGGCTTATGGCCGTTTCGCCCATGCTGCGGTGACGCCGCTGGTCCAGCTTGACGGGCGGCAATGGCTACTCGAACTGTTCCACGGACCAACGCTGGCGTTTAAGGACGTGGCCCTGCAACTACTCGGCCTGCTGTTCGAGAAATTTCTGGCCCGGCAGGACAAGCATCTGACGGTGGTCGGCGCGACCTCCGGCGACACCGGTTCGGCCGCGATTGACGCGCTGGCGGGGCGGGACAAGGTCGATGTCTTCATGCTCCACCCCGATGGCCGAATCTCCGATGTCCAGCGGCGGCAGATGACCACGGTGCGCGCGCCCAATATCTACAATATCGCTATCGACGGTAGCTTCGATGATGCCCAGGCAATGGTGAAGCGGATGTTTGCCGATCAGGAAGTAACCAATCGCTTCTCGATCTCGGCGGTCAACTCGATCAACTGGGCGCGGCTGATGGCGCAGGTCGTCTATTATTTTTACGCCGCCAGCCAATTGGGCGCACCGCATCGCAAAGTGGCCTTTTCCGTGCCGACGGGCAATTTCGGCGATGTTTTTGCCGGCTATGTTGCCGCGCGCATGGGGCTGCCAATCGAGCGGCTGATCGTGGCGACTAATGTCAACGACATCCTCCATCGGGCGCTGAGCGCCGGTGACTATTCCACCGGAACAGTGACGCCCACGGCCGCGCCTTCGATGGATATTCAGGTCAGCAGCAATTTCGAGCGCCTGCTATTTGATCTGGAAGGCCGCGATGGCGTCAAAACCGCTGCCCGCATGGCGGCATTTGAGCAAAATCACAATATGCAGCTGGAGCCCGGCATGCGGGAAACAGCCGCGGGCATTTTCACCAGCTACCGGGTCGATCCGGATGATATGGCGCTGGCAATGCGCTGGGCCCAGGTC
Organism: Sphingomonadales bacterium; assembly: GCA_013204445.1. Taxonomy (GTDB): domain Bacteria; phylum Pseudomonadota; class Alphaproteobacteria; order Sphingomonadales; family Sphingomonadaceae; genus Parasphingorhabdus. The sequence goes on along the minus strand of JABMNS010000067.1, from coordinate 8,177 downwards.
AATGCCGGCCAGGTGATCGATCCACATAGCGCGATCGGCCTGTCGGCGGCGCAACATGCCGATCTCGATCCGGCAGTGCCAGTGGTGACGCTGGCAACCGCCCATCCGGCCAAATTCCCTGACGCGGTCGAACGGGGGACGGGCATCCGTCCGATACTGCCCCGCCGTGTGGGCGATCTGTTTGACCGGGAAGAAAAATATACTAAGCTCCCCGGCACGTATGATGCGGTGAAAGAATTTATCATGTCCAATGCCACGCCGTCCGATGGCTGAAACCCTGCCTGCCCCAATATTAATGATCAGCGACCCGCGCAGCGACTATGCGCTGGTCGATTCCGGCCATGGCCGGAAGATGGAGCGCTATGGAAAATATCATTTCATCCGCCCTGAGCCGCAGGCGATGTGGGCCCAGTCTAGCGATGACTGGCAGGCCGACGGCGAATTTATTCCCGCGTCTGACGAGGATGGCGGCGGACGCTGGCATCTGAATGACAATGTCCCGGAAGAGGGATGGCAGATGCGCTGGGAAGAGGTCAGTTTTACCGCGCAATGCACGCCGTTTCGCCATCTTGCCTATTTTCCCGACATGGGCCCGGTCTGGCGCTGGTTCCGCAGCAATCTTGAGGATGTCGAATCGCCGCAGATGATAAATCTGTTCGGCTATACCGGCGTCGGAACATTGGCGCTTTCGGCAGCCGGAGCCAATCTGGTGCATGTTGACGCATCCAAGAAATCGGTGACCGCTGCGCGCGACAATGCCGCTCTGTCGGGCATGACCGATCGTCCGATCCGCTGGATTATCGACGATGCCGCCAAATTCGCCGCCCGTGAAGTAAGACGTGAACGGCGCTATGATGCGATCCTGATGGATCCGCCCAAATATGGCCGTGGGCCGGATGGCGAAGTCTGGCGGCTGGAAGAACATCTTGCCGGGCTGGTCGAAAATTGCGGAAAATTGCTTGATGCCGATAGTCGCTGCCTGTTCCTCACCGTCTATGCCGTGCGCATGTCGGCGCTGGCGCTGGGCTCGCTGCTCAACGAGAAACTGGCCCATCTGGGCGGTACAATCGAAGTCGGTGAACTGGCGGTTCGTGAAGAAGCGCGGGGATTGCTGTTGCCGACCGCGATTTTCGCCCGCTGGTCCGCCTGACTTGCCATTTGCCCCGAACATTATCAGAGAACATCTATGACAGACACATTGCTTTTGGAAGTCAACGATCTCGATGTTGACGTGCTCACTGGGATCTATTCCGAAGAAACCCATTTGCCACAGCCTTTGCGCATCTCGATCGCGGCGGAGTTGAAGGTTCAGCAACGTTATGAAGCGGATACGCCCCTTGATCATTCCAAAAATTACATGGATCTGAAACATGCCGCGACCACGGCCCTGCCCGAGGGCGTGCATTTCAAGCTCATCGAGGCGGTCGCGGATCATATTATCGAGACGTTGTTTCTGCAGGACAAGAACGTGCTGCGGGTCACCGTGAAAATCGTCAAATTGCTGATTTCCGAAAAAGGGGAGCAGATCGGCATTACGCTCAGCCGGGGCAGACCATGACTGCGCCGCTCGCGCTCGTCACCGGCGGCGTGAAGCGGGTTGGTGCGTTGATTGCCGCGCGATTGGCCGATGCCGGCTATGCGTTGGCGCTGCACGGCAATACAGATGTCATTCCCGAGGATCGGCTAGCCGAGAAACTAACGGAAACGGGCTGCGACTGGTCCGGATTTCAGCACGATTTTATGGTCGAAGGGGCAGCCGATAGGCTGCTCGACCAGGTTGTCGGCCGTTTTGGCCGGGTTCCCGACCTGATCGTCAACTGCGCTTCGATTTTCGGACAGGATAATGCCGATTCCATCAATGAAAAAGATCTGCAAAAGCATTTTTTGGTCAACAGCCTGGTTCCGGTCATGCTGACGACCGCTCTCCATCATCGCCGGCCCGCCGGGAGCTCGCGCGCCAGCGTGATTCACGTATTGGACCAGCGGATCCGCAATCCCAATCGCGATCAGCTGAGCTATACGCTCTCCAAACAGGCGCTAGCGGGCTCGGTCCGCTCGCTGGCGGTTGCCTGTGCTGACAAGCTGCGTGTCAATGGCGTGGCCCCGGGCCTGACCCTGACGGCGGGCGAATATGGCGACGACCAGCTGGCGAGTATCACCGCGATGATGCCGCTCGACCGGCTTCCCGAACCTGATGATATTGCCGATGCCATAGTCTATCTCGCCCGCGCCGAAGCCGTCACCGGGCAGATCATCTATGTCGATGGCGGTGCCAATCTGAAGGGCTTCGATCGGGATTTTGTTCATCTCGGTAAGGACTGAACCGCCCGATACGCCACAAAGGACAGGTTTGAACCAGTCCTTGCATAACCCATCTGTTAGATATCCAAGGACCGGCTGCTATCGCAGCCGGAAGGATGTATTTGTAATTTTGAAAGGCATATCATGCGTATTTCCCCCAAAATGATACTAACCACTACCGCTGTCGTCGCTCTTGCGGCTTGCTCGACCGAAGCCCCAAAGGCCGCCGTTGACGAAGGCTCTGCCGATGCGATGATGGATTCCGCCGCGACTGCCGAACCCGGTACGATTGTCGATGTTGCCATCGGCAATGAAGATTTTTCGACATTGGTAGCGGCTGTCACCGCTGCTGATCTTGGCGCGACGCTGAGTGGCGACGGGCCATTTACCGTTTTTGCACCGACCAACGAGGCCTTTGGCAAAGTTGATCCCGCCACATTGACTGCGTTGCTGACACCCGCAAAGAAAGCTGATCTGACCGCATTGCTGACCTATCATGTAGTCGCCGGTAAACTAAAAGCGGCGGATGTCGTGAAGGCGATCGCCGATGGCGGCGGCACCGCGACCCTGACCACCGTGCAGGGCGGAATGCTAAAAGCCACTTTGGATGGCGATTCCGTCATTCTTGAAGATGCGGCTGGCGGCAAGTCCACCGTCATATTGACCGATGTCGAAGCATCCAACGGCGTGATCCATGCGATCGACACGGTTGTAATGCCAGGATAGTTTTCATCCCCCTGAACTAGGATGGATTGGAAAGGGCTTCGCCAACTGGCGGAGCCCTTTTTTTGGACGGATTATTGTAGCTTTCCTTCTCCTGCAGGCAAGAGTAACCCGCGCCTAAGAATTTCATCATCGTTTGACCGCAAGGTGCGGCGGATGGATTGATCACAGGAAAGGAAATTCATGTTTAACGCCCCCAAAATTATAATGGCATCACTAGTGTTGACGTTGATACCGGCTTGTTCCTCGGAACTGAGCAAAGAGGAACAGGAAATCCTCGACGCGCGTATCGCCGATGAAACGCAGCCAACCAACATGATCGCCGTTCTGCAGGACAATCCCGACCTCAGCACCGCAAGTATCCTGGTTGGACTGTCCGGCGTCGGCATCGAGATGCAGGACAATGGTCCCTACACGGCATTTGTCGCGACCAATGAAGCGTTCAACAAAATGGATGCGCAGCGGCTCAGTGAGCTGCTGTCGGCAGACAATAAGGAAGAGCTGGCGAGCATTGCGGAATTTGGTCTGGTCCAGGGCAGTATGACCTCTGCGGATATTGCCAAGGCGATAACCGATGGCGGCGGCAGCGCAACCATCGCCACCGTCGGAGGCGGCGCGATCAAAGCGACGATGGACGGTGATATGATCGTTCTCGAAGATGGTGCCGGCAACAAGGCCAATGTGACCAAAGCGGATGTGACGTCCAGCAACGGCACCATGCACATCGTCGACAATCTGTTGATGCCGAAATAGGCGCGGCTATTGACCGACAAAGAGGGTCTCGCGTGATTGCGGGGCCCTTTTTTTGTGGAGAGGGGATATTGCCCTTTTATCATTATAAATTGACATAGTTACTCCTGAGCTTGTCGGACCGAAGGTCAGCGACGCTAACGACGGTTCAAGACTAGATGCGTGGTTCGAAAGGGCGCAATTGCTATTCAGCATGGGATGCTGAATATAAGATCAGGCCTCTAAAGGTTAAAAGCAAACAGGGATTCAGGAGCGAAACATGCCGCAATATTGGCTGATGAAATCGGAGCCGGACACTTATGGCTGGGATGATCTGGTCGCTGAGGGCGAGGGCACCTGGGACGGCGTGAAAAATGCGCAGGCGTCGAATAATATGAAGGCGATGAAAAAGGGCGATCAGGTTTTTTTCTATCACTCGCGCCAGGGGCTGGAAGTGGTTGGAATCATGGAGGTGAGTGAAGAGCATAGTCCCGATGTGACAACCGACCCTGACCGCTGGGTCGTCGTCAAGGTGAAGTCGGCGCGGAAACTGGCCAAGCCGGTGCCGCTGAAAGCGATGAAGCAGAATCCGAAGCTTGAGGATCTGGCGATTATCAAGCAGTCGCGGTTGTCGGTGGCGCCGGTGACGGAGAGCGAGTGGGATGCGATTTTTGTGATGGGTGGGGGCTAGCTCTTCGGTGCGACGACCTGCACCTCTATGTCTCCCAGAAAGTTTGAATCGTGGCGGACCAAGTCGCCGGGTTGCAGGAAATGGCCGGAATCGATTTCATTATCGATGAATGTCCCCCGGACGGCATCTAGAAATGCCGTATCGGAGAGCGGACCGCCCAAGCTGACATAATGCACCATGCCCTCAATGATATCGCGCCGTGTCGGCGGCGTGAAAATCACGCCTTCGGCCGTGCCCGACATCAATGTGCTGCTGATGCTGATCCGCTTGTCTTTTGCCAGCAGATGAAACGCGTCCTTATAGAGAAACCTTGGTTGTGACATATCGCCGAGCGCTTTTTCGGCCAGCTGCCTGAAATCCAGCGTCATTTCTTCGCCCCGGGCGTCCTGACGGGGCTGGCCGTTGACGCTGGTGGTCATTCTCAGCTTCTTGGTGAACGCGGGCCAGTCTTTCGGGATGACCAGAAATGGTCCCGTTGGATAGGAGTCCGGGCCACTTTTCGCATCGCTAAAACCATAGCCTGAATCGAGGTTGTCTGGATCGGCGAGGTCGACCAGCGCATTGCGGTTGGTGAAATCGCCGCACAGGAACAGGCCCTTCACCGCTGCGTCGAAATCGGCGGGCGAGGCGATGTCCCGGTCAAAGCGCATACACGTTTCGACTTCATAATCCAGCAAGACACCCTCTTTGGCCTGCACTTGGGTGCGAGCGGGTGTGGCTTGACCAAATTTGGGAAACTGGAAGACCGACTGGCTGTTTGATTCTTCGGCATGTTCCGGGAAATTGGTCCCGGTGCCGATATGCTGTGCGCCATTGGTGCCAGAGGAGAGTAAATCGGCAATAGCGATGTCGATTGTGGGATAGTTTCTGATGGTCGCCGCGGTGATTGGCGCGGAACTGGCAGAAGCTAGGGTGGCAAAAGGATCGTCGCTCTGTTTTGCGCCTAATTCCGCAAGTTCGACACCAGTGACCGTCTCGCCCGTAAATTCCAGAACCTGCAGGGTGATCGTTTCGCCATTCGAGCCTTTATATTGCGCCAGCGTAATGGCCTCATCGAGCGGCGCGATAGCTGCCGTCAGCGGTTCGGCTTCAAAGCTCGCCGGGTTTAGCTTGGGATCTGGAGAAGTCGCCCAGGCCAGAACCAAAATGGCGATGATCAACATCGCAAATATGCCCAAATAGCGGCCCATTTTTTGCAGCATATTTGATTTCCTCCCGGTCAGATCAGTTTGCTCTATCCCTCAGCTTGCTAACTGTCGCGCCAGCCGCCGTCAAAAACTCGACATCGGTTTTGAGGTGCAGGAGCCGAAGACCTTTACGCTGCATCGCTTCCGTCAAAGCCGGGGCAAATTCATCGGTGCTTTCCACCGTCGCGCTCCAGCCGCCATAGGCTTCTGCCAACTTCGCGAAATCGGGATTTTTCAGCGCCGTCGCCGACAGGCGCGCCGGATATTCGCGTTCCTGGTGCAGGCGGATTGTGCCGAAGCTGCCATTGTCGATCACTAGCACCAGCAGATTGGCGTCATATTGGACCGCGGTGGCGAGTTCTTGGCCGTTCATCATGAAGTCGCCGTCACCGGCGATCACGACGGACATGCGGTCGGGGAAGCGCAGGGCGGCGGCGACCGAGGCGGGGACGCCATAGCCCATAGCACCGGATGTCGGGGCGAGCTGGCTCGGGAAGCCGCCATATGTCCAGTAGCGGTGCCACCAGCCGGAAAAATTGCCAGCGCCGTTGCAGATGATCGTATCGGCGGGAAGCTGCTCCTGCATCGCCGCGACGCAGGGGCCGAGGTCGAGCCTGGCTGCGGTCGGCTGCGGGGTGGACCATTCCAGATAGTCCTGATGCGCTGCCTTGCCGGCGTCAAAGGGGAGGAGATTATCGTCCCACAGCGCCACCTGTTCGGCAAATTCGTCCATCTCGGCGCAGATCGGCAGGTCGATGCGATAGACATGGTTAAGTTCGTCGGGGTCGGGATGGACATGGACGAGAATCTGGTCGGGATGGTCGGGCGTGATCAAAGTATAGCCATCGGTGGTCGCCTCGCCGAGCCGCGCACCGACGGCGAGCACCAGATCAGCATCCTTGATCCGCTGGGTCAGTTTGGGATTGGGGCCGTAGCCGAGATTGCCGGCATAGACCGGGCTTTCATTGGGGAAATTATCCTGCCGCCGGAACGCCACGGCGACCGGCAGGCCGATGCGCTCGGCATATTGGGCGAAATAATATTTGCTCTTGGCGCTCCAGCCAGCGCCGCCGATGATCGCGATCGGGTCGGTGGCATCGCGCAGCATGTCGGTGAGCGTGGTCATCGCGTCGGGACAGAGCGGCTGGGCCGGGGCAATGACCCTGGGCCGGTCGAGCGCTTCTACCTCGTCGCGCAGCATATCCTCGGGCAGGGCCAGCACCACCGGACCAGGACGTCCCGAACTGGTGGTATCAAAGGCCCGCGCAATATATTCCGGTATCCGCGCGGCGTTGTCGATCCGCGCTGCCCATTTTGCGAGCGGCGTGAACATCGCGGTGAAATCGACTTCCTGAAAGCCCTCGCGGTCACGGTCATCACGCGAAACATCGCCGATAAAAAGGATCATCGGCGTTGAGTCTTGCATCGCGGTGTGGACGCCGATACTGGCGTTGGTCGCGCCGGGTCCGCGGGTGACAAAGGCGATTCCGGGCTGTCCGGTCATCTTGCCATCGGCCTCGGCCATGAAGGCGGCGCTGCCGTCCTGACGGGTGGCGACGGTCTGGATGGTGCGGCAATCGTGGAGCGCATCGAGAACGGAGAGGAAGCTTTCGCCGGGGACTGTAAAAATGCGGTCGGTGCCCTGGATCACCAGTTGATCGACGAGAATTTGGGCCCCGGTGCGTTTTTTCATATCAATGTTCCTTCAATCTCCCCGCGAAAGGGGGAACACTACTCATTCTTCAAATATTGTCGCATAAGTATAACGCGAAGCCGCGAAGGCACGAAGAATTTTCGTCTTGTTCCAACCTTTTGCGCCTTCGTGTGACATAATAAAAAATACATGATTCGCATGTGCGGAGGTGGACAGCTTAGTTTGTTCAAGCCTGATGGATCGCCTTTGTAACCATATAGGCTTTCAGTCCGTCGGGACCATCTTCCGATCCATGACCGCTTTCCTTGACGCCGCCAAAGGGGGCATCGCCGGGGCTGACGGTCAGATTGTTGATCGCTACCATCCCGGCTTCGATCTTGTCGCCGACCATATTGGCGGTGTGAAGATTGGAGGTGAAAGCATAAGCGGCCAGGCCCAGCGGAAGGCGGTTCGCCTGTTCAATCGCTTCTTCGAGCGTGTCAAACGGTCGCAGAACGGCGACGGGGCCGAACGGCTCGTCATTCATGATATTGGCGTCGAGCGGGACGTGGGACAGCACCGTGGGATCGAAGAAAAACCCCTTGTCGCCGCGCCGTTCGCCGCCGAGCCGGACATCGGCACCCTTGGTTCGCGCATCCTCGATCATCGCGCCCATCGCGCTGGGTCGGCGCGGATTGGCCAGAGGCCCCATGTCAACAGAATCAAAGCCGTCGCCGACGCTGATCTTTTGCGCGCGTTCGGTGAAGGCTTTTTCGAAACGGTCATAAATGCCGGACTGGACATAGAATCGGGTAGGCGAGACGCAGACCTGGCCGGCGTTGCGGAATTTTCCGGTGACCACCAGATCGAGCGTCTTTTCCAGATCGCAATCGTCAAACACCAGCACCGGCGC
>JABMNS010000066.1 GCA_013204445.1 Sphingomonadales bacterium | reverse complement strand
TCCATCATGGGGACATGCTTGTGGGCTGCGGCGTGAAAGATAACCGCTGGCTTGAAGCGTTGAAATATACCGTCGATCCTCCCTTGGTCAGTGATGTTGGCGACTAAAGGCGTGATATTCGAACCCAACCCAAGATCGATCAGTTCCTGTTCAATTTGAAACAGCAAAAATTCACTACGTTCGATCAGCAGCAACTGGCGAGGGGCATAATGTGCGATTTGCCGGCAAAGTTCACTCCCGATGCTGCCGCCAGCCCCGGTCACCATTACAACTTTATCCTGCACCAGTTCGCGGATCCTGTCGGTTTGGAGGTCGATGGCCTCGCGACCCAGTAAATCCTGAATCTCCACCGGGCGGATTTGGCTAATTTTCACTCGCCCGGAAAGAAGCTGCTCATAGGATGGAACGATTGCCGATCGTAGATTGAGTTGTTTTAAAAGACTGACGATTTCACGTAAGCGGCGCCCAGAAGCACTCGGCATGGCAATGATCACTTCGTCGATCATATGCCGGTGCAAAAAATCAGGCAAGGTTTCAGGCGCACCTTGCACCGTCACGCCGTGAATGCTCGTGCCCCATTTGCGGCGGTCATCATCAAAGAAGGCTTGTGGGTTCATGCCCAGACCGCGCCTCATCTGAAAATCACGTACGAGGGAAGCGCCGACATCGCCGGCCCCGATGACTGCCACCCGCTTGTGGCCTGCCGTGCTTCCGCTCCGGTCGAAATAGCCCTCGCGTACCAACCGGAGCGAGAGCCGGAATCCGCAGAGGAAGAGAAAGGAGATTAAAAGATCGGTTACTATAACTGCGCGCGGCGGAGCATAGGGCACGCCCATGATTACCCATACTCCCAGCGCCAAGACTGCTGAGATTGCACAGACTATCAGAATTTTACCCAGGTCATGAAACCCAAAATAGCTGAGCAAACTGCCAAATTGACCGAAAAGCAGGAGTAGAATAAGTTTTACCGAAACAAGGCTGACCAGTATCCAATCGAAATGGACCAGATATTCCGAGCTGACTGCAAAATCGAAGCGTAACTGAAAAGCCAACCAGAGGGAGGCCGACAATCCAGCGGTATAGGCCGCAAGCAGATAGATTTGTCGAAATGCCTTGGATGCAATGCTGGACATTTCGATTTTAGAATCTGATCTCTACTTCAGTCGCGCCAGGCGGCGGGAATGGCAGCAGGGGTTCTGTGCGGGACGCAACACACACAAGTTCAGCCGTGGCTCCAAGCCGATGCAGCAAGCTCTGCACCCCACGTAAGGCGATAGGGCGGGAAATGACCGCAAAGACCGTGAGTACGATCAGTTGAACATCCACTACCACTGATTGGTGCTGGGTGTAGAAAAGACCAAAACGGCTTTTCCAAGGACGAATGATTTGGTTGTATTTCAAGTCAGGATTTTCGCTACCCTTGAGAATATCACCTTCATCTGAAAAAACGATGGAAGAGAAATCCGTGATGCCGGGGCGGGCGTCGAAGAGCCGGTATTCCGTCTCGGTATATAGAGCGACATCGCGCATCACCTGTGGACGTGGACCAACCAGGCTCATGTCTCCCTTGAGGACATTCCATAATTGGGGTACTTCATCAAACTTGGTTTTGCGAATCAGTTTTCCCACCCAAGTGATCCGCCTGTCATTGGCTGCGGTCGAAGCGCCCCCTTTTTTATCGGCGTTTTTCACCATGGAGCGAAGTTTGACCATATTAAAGTTTCGTCCGCGCGCACGGGCCCGTGGAGCAATGTAAAACGGACTGCAGAAATCTTGCAGCCAGATCAGCAGCATGAAAAGGAGGAGCAACGGCCAAAGGATGAAAAGTCCGGTGGCAGAGACGATGATATCAAAGAGTCGCTTCAGCATGGAGAATCAGGAAGAGAGGAGTGATTGGGTGCGTTGAACTATGCTGGCGGCGTCCATTCGATAAACGGTTCGCAGATAGCCTTGTGTTCCGACCACGCTGGAGAAGCAACCGTCCAGTCCGATCCTCAGAAACTTGGCGGGAAAGGAACCGGCATCGGCCAGCGTTTCCAAAACAAGCCCGCCGAGGCCGCCATGGATTGTGTGCTCCTCGACGGTGACAACTGCGCGATGAGACCGGGCGGCCTGGATAAAACGATCCGGTTCGATCGGCTTGATCGTGTGTACCGAATAAATGCTGGCATTGATTCCGGCTAGGGCGAGTTGATCCGCAGCTTTGACAACTTCGCTTAGAATCCCGCCAGTGGTAAAGAAGGCTACGTCACTTCCCTTACGCAGCAGCCGGGGACGACCAAGGACGAAAGGCTCATCAGCCGGTCCATCCGGGCCCTTGTCCTTGTCCAACCGGAGAAAGCAGGTTCCTGCGGTTAACGTGATTGCCTTGGTCGCCTCGGTTACCTCACCTAAACTTGTGGGTGAGACAGAGGTGACCTCGGGCAAGGATCGCATGATTGCCAGATCTTCGGTGGCATGATGTGATATGCCCAGCTGTCCATAACTGAAGCCGCCGCCAATGGACACGACTTTGACGTTGGCTCCATGGTAGGCTGAATCATTGCGGATCATTTCCAAGCAGCGCAGAGTGGGAAAATTGCCGATCGAGTAAGTGAACACCACGTGGCCTTCGAGCGCCATACCCGTTGCGACGAGAGTCATGTTTTGCTCGGCGACTCCGGCATTGATGAATTGTTTGGGAAACCGCCGCCGGTAGTCGTCCAGCACGGCGAAGCCTAGGTCACCCGTGATCAACATGATTCGCGGATCTTTTTCCGCGAGTTGACAAAGGGTTTGGATGAAGCGGTCGCGCATCAGGATTTCTCCAGTTCGGCCAAGGCCAAGTTGAATTCCTCGCCCCGAGCGGTGCGATAGTGCCAAAGCACGGTGTTTTCCATGAAGGAAACTCCCTTCCCCTTGACCGTATGGGCAATGATGACGGTAGGCCTGCCAGATTTTGCAGGTAGAGTGCAAAGTGCCTTAACCAGCGAATTATGATCATGACCATCCGCCTCAACGACGGACCAGTTGAAGCTTTCCCATTTCTGCCGGAAGGGTTCCAAGGCGATGGTCTCGGCGATGGGCGCCAGACTTTGGATTTTATTGTAGTCGACGATGGCCACGAGGTTCTCGAGTGAGTGATGTTGGGCAAACAGCGCAGCCTCCCAGATGGTGCCTTCGTCGCACTCACCGTCGGACATCAGCACAAAGACACGTTGATCCTGGCCGGCCAGCTTCAAGGCTTTGGCCATTCCAGTGCCGACCCCAAGGCCGTGCCCCAAGCTGCCGGTGGAGAGTTCAACTCCGTGGATCCCTTTGTGGCTGACATGTCCAGACAGCACTGAGCCATCTTGATAGTGCAGTTTGAGCTGCTTGGTGGGGAAGTAGCCAACTTCGGCCAAGGTGGCATAGACCGCAGCACCCGCATGACCCTTGCTCAGGATGAATCTATCCCGTCCCGCCCAGCTAGGCTGCTTAGGATCGTGCCGCATGATTTGTCCATAAAGAACAGCCAAAATGTCAGCTATGCTAAAGGCCGCGCCGATATGAGAGCTGCCTCCGGTGCTGGTCATGTGCAGCGCATGGATGCGCACGCGTTTAGCCAGATCAACTGTATCCATGGAAGGAATCGAATTCATCGTCCGTAGAAATCGACGATGCAGTCGGCCACATAGTTCACATCTTCGTCCGAGATTGCCATATTCATAGGCAGCATGAGCAGGCGGGTGAAAAGGGCATCGGTGATCGGAAGGTTTTGGGTGAAGCCAAGTTTTCTGAATTGATGGACGGCCTTGCCACCCCACTGGATGAGGGTGCCGACCTCTCTGGATTTGAGATAGTCTTTTAGGGCGGTGCGCTGCTCGGCCTCGATTTCGTAGTTCTGGAAAATGTCGAAATGGTCTGCTTCCGCATCAGGAGCCGCTGGCAATTTGACCTGCCGACATGTCCCGAGGCGTTGTTGGTAGAGGGAGGCAATCGCGCGGCGGCGGGTGACAACCCCCGGGTAATCCTTCAATTGAAAGTCCAAGTAAGCGGCCTCAAGGTTGTCTAGGCGTGAGTTGAGTCCCCAGAGCACCACGTCGCCGGTGTGATCGCGACCGTGGTCGCGCAGTAACAGCAACTTGGTGTAGATTTCCTCCTCGTTGGTCAGGACTGCACCCCCACCACCGAGACAGCCCAGCACCTTGGCAGGATAAAAACTGATACAGGCGGCGCGGCCGAAGGTGCCTGCGCCCTTGCCATTGAATTTGGAGCCAAGGGCCTGGGCGGCATCCTCATAGACTTCTAGCTTGTGCTCCGCCGCAAGCGCCATGATCGCATCCATATCACAGGTGCGGCCATTGAGTTGGGTCGGACAAATGGCCCGGGTTCGGGGAGTGATAGCGGTCTTGATTGAGGCAACGTCGATCAAATGGTCAGGGCCGGTTTCAACCGGAACTGGCACGCCGCCGGCATAGTGCACTGCGGCAGCGGTCGCCACCATGGTGTGGGAACAGATGATTACTTCCTCACCGGGTTTCAGGCCACCGGCTTGAAACGCCATTTGCAGACCGTCGGTGGCATTGGCCACACCCACGGCATATTTTGCCCCGGTGTAAGCTGCGAGGTTACGCTCAAAATCGACCAAGTCCTTCTGCATGATAAACGCTCCCCGACGACCGACTGACCGCAAAGTGGAGACGAACTGCTCTTCCTGAGCAGTAAATACATGTGGGTAGTTAAAGAATGGAACGGAACGGTTGTTCATAGTTTGGAAATGGAGCAAGATAGGTCAACATCAGTCGGTCGGAGCGTCCAGTCGTTATTGGCGTGGGGCAGACTGCGTGGTCGGAGGCAAAGAGCCAGAGAATACGAATTTAAACGCAAAATGCTTCAGGCTGGGCAGCTTCTGATCCAGCCGGTCTAGAAATTTGGCGGATCGCTCTTGACCGGTAAGGAGGGAAAGTACTGGAGCCAAAAACGAAAAAACGCCATGGAAAGACAACTTGGGCGCGATGGGGAAAGCTTCTTTCAGATTGGCCAAGGTGGTTAAGTTGGGCGTTCGCTTGATAACACTGAGTGATCGCCGACCCCGCAGGTGATGAACGAAACGGTTGAAACGATAAATTGGATTAATATTCAGGGAGTCTACACAGATTAAGGTGCCGCTTGGACGCAGCAGTCGGCGTACCTCGGCTAGGAAGACCTGGCAGTCCACATAGGAAAGGCTGCCGGCGCAGGTTATGAGATCGAAGGAGTGATCAGGCAGGGGGATCCTTTCGGCATTCGCGGCGACCGTCCTAATAAGGACGTGTGCCCGCGCCGCACGCTGTTGAGCGACGACTAGATTACTCTCGGCAATATCCGACGCGGTTACTTCTGCCCCCAGAACCGCTGCCGTGAGGGAATGCAGTCCGTCACCACAGCAGACATCAAGGACGGCAAACTTAGGCCGCGCTACCGTGCGAATGAAGCTTTCGTAAACCACGTAGGGCTGGCGGATCGCCAGATCAATGGATTCGGCTCCATCAGGACCGAGTTGCAGATTAGCCGCGGAGAGTTGGCCAGCCGCGCGCTCGTTGTAGCGGTGGCGTTCGATTTCGCGATCCTGGACTGTATTCGACATAGCTTATGTTTGGGGCCAAGCCCGATAGCGACCTGCACCGGGCCAGGGTTCGTTGGCTTTTTGCACCGGAGCAGTGTGAGTTAACAGTCGGGCCAGCCCGATCAGCACGCCAAGGCCGTGGACAAAGTGATAGAGAAAAAAGCAAAACGGTAGCAGCAGGGCGTGTGCTGGCTTCTTGTAGCGGATAGCTTGTTGCAGCCCGGATAACACGGCCAATAGGGCGTACAAAGCCATCACAGCGGCAAAGGGCCATCCAATCCAAGCGGTGAAAGGAGAAAGAGTCAAACCGCCCAACACCCCCATGGCGAACACCCCCGTGATTGCATGACGGGGAGCGAAGGCATACGGGGCAAGATACCAAAGGTAGGCGTTATAAGGCGCCTCTTTTTCAATCTGCTTTCTCAAGAACTTTCCCACGGTCGGCTGGTTGTAATATTTAATGTGGATGAGGGGATTGCGCAGAATCTTGCCCCCGGAGACAATGATGCGACGGTTAAATTCGTAGTCTTGGGCCCGGACAAGTCGATCGTCCAGCCAGCCGAGACGATCAAATACCTCGCGCCGAAAATAGCCGTAAGGGACAGTGTCGGCCCAGTCCTCCTTTGCGCCGGTGCGAAATCCTGAATCACCCACACCGAATTTATGGGTCGTCAGGGCCTGTACCAATTGAGCTGAGTAGCCTGAGCCACCCGGCTGCGTAATGAACAGACCGCCCACATTATCGGCCCCTGAACGCAGGGCGGTCTCATGGCAGAGTTTGAGGTAATTTGCTGGGTATTCGGCGTGGGCATCGAGGCGCATGATCCAAGCACCTTGAGAAGCCCGAACCCCCAGGTTTACGGCGGTGGATTGGATGAGACCGGGATTGTCGATGACTTTGATCTGAGGATGCTGGCGTGCCATGGCCGTGGCCAGTTCGACAGTGCGGTCGGACGAGCGACCATCCATCGCCAAGATTTCAAAGTCCAGGCCCTCCGGTTTTTCAAAAGCCAGTACTGAGGCGAGGCATTTTTCAATGAATCGTTCCTCGTTACGGCACGGGATGATGATGCTGACTAGGTTATTGTTAGCAATTGATGCGGGCATCCCCCGACCAAGAAGCCTTAGGCCAAGATGAAGGCAATATTAGAAGCACTTGCTGTATTTCACCACTCCCGCTTGAGACTCACCCGCCAAAAGCGTCCCTGTGGCCGTGAAACATTTGAATAACTGAAGCCGATCGGCGGGTCGTTGAACAGCGGTGGTTCTGCATTGAAGACGTCGTCAATTCCCAGGTTGACCATAGACCCGCGAAGCCAGGAATGCGATGGGCAACGATAACCGACCTGGAGATGGACGACGCGGTAGGGAGGTCCGTGCTACTTAGTCGCCGGCTGAACTGTGGGACTGATAGCTTGCTCTACAGCAATCGCGTGGGGTTCGCGGGAGCGGATTTTTTCATCGCGAAGAAAGATCAACACGACCACCCCGCTGGTGAGAATCGCAGCCATGATGGTGCTCAGGTAGATGTAAATCGAGGTGATCATGCTCCAGAGGACGTACAAGTTGAAGCTGAATACCAAGGGAAAGCCCCAGATGCGGCCCCGGCGCAAGTGATGCCAGGCCAGATTGGCGCAGCCGCAGCAGAGAAACAAAATAACCAAGCCGCCAAACATTCCCCGACCGTCCTCAATCAAGGGACGAAAAGCGGTATAAATATTGGAAAGAGACTCGTCTGAACCGACGGCATAGGAGATATCATATAATCCCTGCTCACGGCTGGCGAGGCCCAGCTTTTCGGTGATACCAGCCAGACTTTTTAATTCCAGATCGGGCAGATTCGCGTATTCGGCGGAGTCCAGCCACTGACCCAACACCGGCATGTGGCCGAACGCCGTGGAAAGACTCTTCTCCCCGAATGTCTTGCTCTCCTCCCAACTGTAAGTGTTGGTCCGGATCATATAGCCGATGTGGATGACGGGCAGGGCAAGCGCTACAACCAGAAATCCTCCCCCAAGAAATCGCAGGAAACCCAGTTTCCGATGCCGATCCAAGTAGGTGGTAGCAGCCAGATAGGCGGAGAGCCAGAAAGTGGCGGAGAAAATCAGGCCGCTGCGGGCGGCAGTCAGGTAGTAGGTGGCGAAACCGGGCAACAGGCCGGCGATGATAATGAGACGATAGCGACGGCGTAAGCGGCTATCAGCGGCCAACAGTCCCGAAAGAGCCGCGGCGCTGAAGACAAAAGTATTCAGGCCATTAATGAAAAAGCCTGGATTCCAATCAATCGTATAACGGGCCTCGGCGAAGATTGCGGGGGCATCAAGCAATGAACCAACCCCCAGGGTTGTCCGGGCTTGAAAGTAGAGGGCAACAGGATAGGTAAACGCCAGAAATACGAGCCAGCCATAGGTCACCAACAACCGTCGGCGGATCGTATCACCGAGGTGATTTTGGGCCAGATTTTGTCCGGATGAGCACGATGATGTCGGTCGGAAGAGGGAGGAGGCGAAAACGGTACCGGCCGCCGCCACCACAAAGAGGTAGCCAGTCTGATGTTCCAACTGGATCAAGGAAGTCCACCAGGCCAGCATCGGGCACAGACTGGCGAAAAACCAGTAGCCGAGAAAAAGTGCAGAGGGTGAGATGGAGCTGCGGTCCATCTGGGAGTTGAAAAACCACAAATAGAGGATGAGGCCGACACAGAGAAAAGGTATGCAGCTATAGATCATGGCGTGCTTTTACCGGAGCGGGTACTCAATGCACAAAGGGTCATATAGACGAGTCCGGACAAGATCGTGCCATACGCGGCACCGGAAACCCCGAAGTGGGCAAGACCGAAACGGTTCGTGACCAGCTTTACTCCAAAGGCTGCGATGATGGCCAACAACATGATTTTGGTCCGGGATTGCAGCTCAAGCGGCTTATGCATCAGCAGGGCAAGTTGCCAGATGGCTCCGCCCGTGGTCAGGGCAGCCACCAAGAAAGGTTGGGCATGGGGTAAAGTAGCGGCCTCGGTCGGCAGGATAAAGCGTAGCAGCATTCCTTGGGTGAAATGCAGTACAATGACGGCGATCAGCGATGCGCCGACGCCTAGCGACACTGCGATCTTGAGCAGATGCCACGATCCCTTTTTATCGCCGGCATTCCACATGGCGGTAAGGCGAGGGTGGGCGGCAATCGTAATTGGATAAATCAACAGGCTGAACCCACGGGTGAATATTTCCGACAGGCTGGCAAATACGCCCGTATCGTGTAGACCAAACTGGGCCTGGATCATGATCCGGTCGAGCCATGCGAAGGAAAGTTGCGCAAGGAACCAGAAGGACAAGGGCCAACCATAGATCCAAGCTTGAGCTAGTCCCGGTTTCTCGCTTTGGGTTTTTGGCTCAAGGATTAGTGCAGGGCTACGATAGCCTAACAAGCTGAATGCATAGCCGATGCCCGCTCCAGCGAGTAAAGATGCGGCAGTGGCGCTGACATAATAGGCAATGGCGCATGTGACCCCAAAGCTGACAATGGCACGAATCATCTCAACCCTCAGGACAACATTAGGTTGCAAATCAGAGAGTGCACAGGAAATCGTTATTGATTGGCTGATAATCAGCGCGCCAAGGGCGAAACTGAGACCAAATTCGATCCAGCTGAACAAATTGTCCAAGCTGGCGAAATTGATCAGCAAAGCGACGGAGTAGATCGCAATGGAGACGCCGATACCCTTGGCAAGAAAGCGATGCAGTTCGCGATACGATGCATGCCAGCTGCTATAGTAGCGTACAATCCCCTGGCAAAACCAACCGCTCGCAAATGTGGCCCACATGCTTATGGTCGCCGCCATGATCGCATAGAGACCGAATTGCTCAGGCCCTACCAGCCGGACAAATATCACGACGGACAGTAGGCCAAGCACACCGGGGACCCCCTTGGCCAAGGCATACATGGCGGCATCCTGCAGGAGTTTGTGTTTCGCCGAAGATGACTGCGGTGTTTGGGATCTCGGCATGAGCGTAAAGCGGGGGGACGGTACTGGTTGGTGATCAGGCTGATCAAGCGCAGAGTCATGCGTCTGCCGGGAGCAAATTACGTTGACGGAATTGTCGAAGGAGGGTCAATCACGGTGACATTATGCATTATGTGCTCCAGCCTATCCGTATCCTCACGAGAAGCTTAACTTGCAGGTCGCGTTCCGTGGTATACATCAATGAATAAGTTCGAGCGGCTTATATACGACGTAATCAAATCCAATCCACGCCTGAAAATGAAGGTGCGGGACGCATATCAGGCGGCCTGTGATCTGCTCCCCGTGACACGTAACCGCGCGGCTTATCCGGTGAATGTCAGGGAAGGATTCTTCTACGGATTTCATGACAAGTGCCCATGGTCAGCCGATGACCGATATCTGCTGGCTCATCGTGAGCTGATCCCCCTGCGCATGCCAGGTACGGATGACCCATTAGAGGTCGGTTATTTCGATGAATGCGCGCAAGGACATTACAAAGCAGTTGGCCAGACCCGGGCGTGGAATTGGCACCAAGGGGCGCAACTGCAGTGGTTGGGCCGGAGCGAGCAGATCGTTTTCAATGATTACGACGGTCAGAAGCATATAGCGCGAATTGTGGATCACGTCGGCCAGTCGGTGAAGGTGTTGCCATGTCCGGTGGCAGCGCTTACGATGGATGGCTCGCGGGCACTCAGCTACAGTTTTGCCCGGTTACGAGGTAGTCCGCACGGCTATGCCTACGCCAATGGTGTGGACCCCGAAGCGCAAAACTTCATCCCGCAGGAAGACGGCTTGTGGACTGTTGATGTCGCTACCGGCTCTGTTACACGTTTGTTCACGGTTAAGGAAATCGCCCGAGTGAACCCTGATCCCTCCATGGAAGGGGCGTTTCACTATTTTTCCCACTGCCAATACTCACCTTCCGGCCGGCGCTTCAAATTTTTTCATCGCTGGACATTGGACGACAACCGGAATTGCACGCGCATGCTGACGGCCGATGCAGACGGTGGCGGGCTGCATGTATTCCCCACGGCCGGCATGGTTTCACACGTGTCGTGGCGAGGCGACGAGCATTTGGTGGCTTACGCGCGTACCGCCGTGCATGGCGATGCCTACTATGATTTTCACGATCGCACGGATCAGGTCACGGTATTTGGTCAGGAGTCGTTCAGCTCAGATGGGCATCCAGCCATGTCTAAAGACGGAGAGTGGATGTTAACCGATACGTATGCTGATCGGTTCAGGCGTCGCCATTTGATCTTGTATCACCTGTCAACCCAACGCCGGTACGATGTTGCAATGTTTTATTCCCCCAAGTCATTTGCCGGGGTGAGCATCGCTGACCATCTGCAGTGTGATTTTCATCCCAGATGGAGCCGGGCCAATGATAAGATTTGCTTTGATTCAGCCCATACCGGAAAGCGCGCCCTTTGCGTCATGACGCTGGGCTGCCCCCCCCAGAAGCCATTTCGGACCATCTAAACATGATGAGAGAGACACCCCTTTTGGTGATTGGTATCAGCTTTCACTCTGACGAGACCACGGTGGCCTGGTTGAAAAACCTCAGCGAGGCGATTACTCCGGTGCAAGCGCAGGTGCAGGTGATGGTGGTCGATAATACAATTCGGGATTCCAGTGATGAATTCTTTGCGAAACTCCGCGAAATCATGCCATCGATCCAAACGCTGAAGGCACTGACTAATTTGGGTTATTTTGGCGGAGCGCACGCAGGCTTGGATGAATGGCAGCGTAGGGGAGGAGGTCTGCCGCTTTGGGTGATGGTCTCAAATGTGGATGTGACTTACCCCGAGCAGGAGCTATTCACGCACTTGTTGGACACAAAATATCCGAATGACACCGCGGTGATCGGTCCTTCCATTTGGTCCTTGGCGCGACGAGGCGATTGGAATCCCAAAATCACCCATCGGCCCTCACGTCGTCGCATGCACGCATACAAGTCACTTTACCGGAGTCATTGGCTCTTCAACCTATATGAGCAGGGCTCCCGTATCAAATTCGCCTTGAGTAAGATTATCCGGATCATTCGGGGGGCGGTTGTTGAGAAGGGGAAGTCTGATGGACTGCAGGATATTTATGCCCCGCACGGTGCATGTATGCTCTTTTCCCGGGAGTATTTCGCCCGGGGCGGCGATTTGCGATACCCGGGGTTTTTATTTGGAGAGGAAATCTTTGTGGCTGAGACGGCGAACAAACTGGGACTGCGTATTTACTTTGATCCAGCCTTGAAAATGACTTCGGCTGATCATGTTTCAACCGGAAGATTTCGCTCCAAGAAAATTGTCAAATTCATGCACGACTCTGCGGTCTTGCTGGCGGATCGCTACTTCCCATAGGCCGGGCCGTCTGCGATGAAAAGAGCCCGAAAATGCGGGCGCGATTTTCGAGAATCGCCAACAAGGGTTAGCAGCTGATGATTGAAGGTGAAAAGACAATTGGATTTCATTGAAAACCTTGCGTGATCACCTTCGGGAAAACGAAGACGTATATGAATGATTGACCGAGGCCAGTTAGGGTGGGCTATGGGCTTTGCGAGCATCCATGATCGCGCGAGTGAATTGCTCCTGAGTCTGCTCGGCTCCAGCATCCGTCAAATGATCATTGTCGGCATAAAAAAACTTTCGTTCGGACGCATAGCGAACTCCTCCGTTTTCCAGATAGAAGGGTAAGTCCGCCCGGATAATGACCATATTGGGAAACTCTATCTGGGCGGACTCTGCGGTGGCAACGGCCTGTTGGCGGACAGACTCATAGGCATCGGGCTGAAGCTGGGGTAATTTACCTGTCAGATTCATGCGACATGTGATGAGGCCACGCAGGTTAATGGCGGTGCTAACCTGTAAGGCCGGGGCCTGGGCCACAAAAAGCATGTGATCAACAAGGGGACATAGCTGCCGGAACAGTGCGTGCAATTTCCGATCGATGCTGCGGGTGGTTTCATGCCAGGATTCGCGGCCATCCCAGCGTTCAATGACAATGACCATTGCGGGCTGCCATTCCCGGATCCATCGCAAGCGGGCCTGATCAAATTCATCCAGCTCTGGCTCAAAGAGAACTGAACGTCCCGATAAGGCAAAGAAGGCAACAGGGAGTTCCAACTCGCGGCAGATGCGATCGATGAGACTAGAATACATCTGGGCATGGGAACTGCCCAGCACGACCACCTGGGGATTCCCGGAGCCGTGGCGATGGATAACGCCGCCGTTGCGCCAAGCCGCCTCCGGACGTGGAGGTAAAGCGGGAAAAATAACGCATCAAAGCCTACGTTGGGGTTAACGCTCTTATCCCAAGCGGTTCCGGCATTATACAGCTCTCCCTTCCACTCAAGTGGGTCGAAACGCTGAGCTGGATCGAAGCTCGAGTGATGGACTGCCGCCCACCTGCAGAAGAGCACGGCGACTACGAAGCTAACCCGCATATTTCACACTGAAAGAAGAAAGCTGGGCGTGATTTCTGCTTAAGTTTTTGGTGTGAAACAGAAAACCAAAACAGAAACCGCCGCGCAGCCTTCGACGCAGTGTCAGCAGGGATCGTTCCAATTTCAAGCCCATGGTGCACGGGAGGTGGTGGCGGATTTCACGGGTGGACAACTCAGCAGCGATGGCGGCGTGCTGCTGATGCGTGAGCTGGACCGCGGCCTCGGTCTCACCCGGCAGGTGGCGGCGTGTTTTGAAGACCGGCGCAATCCGGATCTGATCGAGCACACGGTCGGCGAACTGATTGCGCAGCGGATCTTCGGGCTGGCGCTGGGATATGAGGATCTCAACGACCACCAAAATCTGCGGACCGATCCGCTGCTGGCCTTGGCGGCGGGCAAGCCGGAGGTGAACGATCCGCTGGCCTCGGCCCCGACCTTGAACCGGCTTGAGCTCACGGTGGACCGGCCGGCGAGCCGTTATCATAAAATCGTCCCGCAAAACGCCCGCTTGGAAAGCCTGCTGCTGCAACTGGGAGTGCGCACGCTGCGGCGGCGTCAACGCGAAGTCATCCTCGACTTCGACGCCACGCACGATCCGTTGCACGGCCGGCAGGAAGGCACGTTCTTTCACGGCTACTACGACTGTCATTGTTACCTGCCGCTGTATGCGTTCATCGGCGACGCCTTGGTCTGGGCGCAATTGCGCACCGCTGATCGCGACGCCAGCGACGGCACCGTCGAGGCCCTCGCCCACCTCGTGCCCGCGATCCGGCGGCGTTGCCCGAAGGCGCGGATTGTCCTGCGCGGCGACAGCGGGTTTTGCCGCGAAGCAATCCTCGCCTGGTGCGAGGCGCACGGCGTGGATTACGTCATCGGCCTGGCCCGCAACGCCCGCTTGCTCGCCGAGCTCACGCCCGCGATGGACCGCGCCCGCCAGCAAGCCGTGCTGGTCGGCGGCACCGCGCGCGTGTTCGCGGAGTTTCGTTATCAGACCCTCGATACGTGGAGCCGATCCCGTCGGGTGATCGCAAAGCCGAGCGGCTCGGCGACAAGGACAACCCGCGTTTCATCGTGACCAGCCTCACCCGCCAGGGCGATGCACTCTACGAACAAGTCTACTGCGCCCGCGGGGAAATGGAAAACCGGATCAAGGAACAGCAGGGCGACCTCTTTGGCGAACGCCTTTCCTGCCACGGCTTCGCGGCGAATCAATTGCGCCTATGGCTGTCGGCCTTCGCCTATGTCCTGATGGAACGCCTGCGGGCGATCGGGCTCAAAGGCACCTCCTTGGCGCAGGCCACCGCTGGCACGATCCGGTTGCGCTTGGGCAAACTTGCCGCCCGCGTGGAAATCTCCGTGCGCCGCATCCGCGTGCGCCTGGCCGAATCGGCACCCGTGCAGGCGCTCTTCGCCCACGTCTGGTCACGCCTGCGCGCACGACCCGGCTGAGCGTCGCTTTCCCCCACCGAAAACCGGCGCGATTGGCGCGCCGGAACGCGGGAGCATGTCCGCCACTGAAGAAAACCCGCTCAAACCGGGCAGCGGGGCTTGCCGCCGCCACTGGCGCAACCCGACGCTGCAAACTTATCGGAAAAATCCCCGCATCATCGCCCTTTTCTCAACTCGATAATCCCAGTGTGAAATATGCGGGCTAATCCCGATAAGAGAAAGGCGCCAAGGGCGGCCAGCTCCTCGGCGACGGAGCGGTCGCTCCACACAGGCATACGCTCCCCAGGCCAATATGATTCCGCCAAGGCCCCCAATCATGGCGCCTGATGATTCCGAAAAGCCATACACCGCAGCCTGTAATTTACCGAATATAATCAGAGGCCAGTGCCAAAGATATAGAGAATAGGATAACTTCCCCGTTTGTCGCATGAATGGCGTTGAGAGAAAGCGGGAAAGTGAAGTGGCTCCCTTCAGGAGGGAGATGATGACCAACCCGGCGCCTAAAGTGGGGGCGAGGGCGGCAAGATCAGGGAAGCCGCGACCGCCGTCGACAAAGAAATAGCCCCCTAGGATCGTCACCAATCCTATCCAGCCGACCGCATTCCAAATCAACAGGCTAAAAGAAGTCCACCTGGGCACACTGACCGGCGCATGTTGAGCAGATCGATGAGCGAGAATTGCTCCAAGGAGCAATTCCCATAGCCGGGTTGGCAACAGATAGAACGTTTCAATGGGGTGGTTCTTAGTTCCGTACCAGCAGAGACCGAAACTGAGAATCGCAACCAAACTAAGCCAGAAGCGTGTGCTGCCAATTTGTAGCCGACCCAGCAGCAGCAGTGTGCCTGGGAAAATCAGGTAGAATTGCTCTTCAATGCCGAGGGACCAACAGTGTGTTAGCGGTGCCCAATCAGCTGCGTCTCCCCAGTAGAGGCCCAAATGTTTCCAGGTATAGAAGTTGGCCAGATTACCCAAGGTCCAAAGACGTTGCACGCCGGGTTGAACGGCGGAATTAGGTGGCAGAAAGAGAAACCAGAGCAGCAGGACTGCCAGCACGAGGAGAATGAGGTTGGGCCACAGGCGCTGTATTCTGCGCAGATAGAACTCCTTGATCGAGAAAGTACCTAGTATCCCCTAACAGCTAAAGTTCCGGGTAAAGCCTGAGGAGTTTGATGCGAGCGTCGGCGGTGGTGAAGCGCCAGTGGATGGGAGCGCCGCGAGTGTTGCGGTGTCGCTGCCGCGAGGAGATTTCGCGGCGCATGGTCACGAGGTCAGGGATCCGGCGGCCGAGGCATTGGCCGCTGAGTGCGCTGAGTTCGATTTCGGCGATATTGAGCCAGCTGCCGTGCTTGGGGGTGTAATGGATTTCCAAGCGCTGGGCCAGACGCTGGGCTTCGGCGGGCGCGAAGGTTTCGTAGAGCGAAGCCAGGTCGTGGGTGTTGAGGTTGTCCATGACTAGACGGACCTTGATCGCGTCGGGGTAACGTTCGTCGAGCATGGCTTTGATAAAGTGGGCCCAGTCTTGTCGGGTGCGTCGCTCGGTGACCTCGACATGGCGGCGTCCGGCCAGCGGCTCAACCTCCACAAAGAGCGTGGCGACGCCGTGGCGCACGTATTCGTGGTCGACGATTTGCCCATGGCCCGGGGCGGCGGGGATCGGGGCGCGCACCTCGCCGACCAACTGTTTGCTGGACTCGTCCATGCAGACGACCGGAAAACGGGGATCGGGCGCCCAGCAATAAACCGCCAGCACGTCCTCCATCGCGGCGACAAACGCGGCGTCTCCATCGGGCGGGATCTTCCAGTATTTGCTCAGGTGAGGACGCAGTTCGTTTTTTTTAGCGACCGCTGCACGGTCATCGTCGAGATCGTGTCCACGATCTTCAGCTCAATGAGCTTGTCGGCCAAAAGTCGCACCGTCCATCGCTGGTATCCGGCCGGTGCTTGCGAGCACGCCAAGGCGGTGAGCCGCGCGTCAAACTCCCCGTCAAAGCTTACCGCCCGCGGCTTGCTTTGCGGTTTGCGCCTCAGCGCGGCCTCCAGACCCTCCTCGACAAATCGTTGCTTCAGGTGCTCGAGCGTGCGCGAGGTCACACCCAAGGCCGCCGCCACGTCCGCCACTTTCCAGGGTTCGCCGTGCTTGCCCGCATCGCACAAGAGCAGCGCGCGCGCATGGATGAATTTTGCCGCCGTGGAGTTGCCGCTGCGCGTCAACGCCGTGAGCTGTTCGCGTTCCGTCTTCGTCAGGGTGACTTTATATCGGTTGGCCATGCCGGAGCTGACCCCGGAATGCCGCATAACACAATACGAAATAGCTAGTGTTACATGATACTAGGCGTAACGAACTAAACGCCGGTCACGCTGACTATGAGGGAGCACAACTCAACGCCGAAGACATGGGTGGGTCACCCTAGGGAAGCGCTGATTTAATCGCAGGACCTGAAAAACTGGAAAACAAAGCCTCCTGTGAGCGAATATTTGGCTTCACGCGAACGGTTTTCCATGAAGAATTGATCGCTGCGCGATTAGCGAAAATTTCAGTCCGAATTATTCAGCGCTTCCCTAGGGCAAGAGGGAATTCGTTCTGAGGTATTCAAGCAAGGCATCTGCAACCACCTGGTTGCCCTCTTTTGACCAATGCTGTTCCTTTTCGTTGTACATCTTGTTTCCTGGATTGTTCTTCGCTTGGAGAGCAGGCAACAAATCGAGCATCAATAGTTTCTGCTCTCGACCGAACTGCATCAGTCTATCATTGGGTAGAGCTCTGGAGTAGCCGGAGGCTTCGTTACCCATGCTCCTAGAAAACTGTCGCCAAAGATCATCGTCTACTTGTACAAGGGACGGAGCGATGACATAAACTAAGGGTTTTCCCAACTGCTTGGCCCTTGCGGAAAACTTCATGAGGAGTTTTTCCATGATTCTCATCAAATTATCCATCTCGGGGGATGGGGCTCTTCGGCAAAGATATGACTCAGGGATGTTGAAGGCGGAAGGCGTCGCTCTTGCTTCATGAGACTGAAATCTGATCGTGAGATCGGAAAACCCCTGACTGAGCAATGTGTAGAGATGGGACTTTTTATAAATTTTCCAGCTCCAGGTCGGATTCGAGAGGGGATGAAACTCTGACGGAGGGTGGAGTCGCAACGTTCCGTCCGGAATGGCGAGTGACGCGTATGGTCGGGGATAGTACCAGTCTTCGCCGGAATTCTCGATAAAATCGTTGCGTACATAAATGACCAATACGATCAGGTCGGGGTCGACCTTGGCAGTTTGTTGATCGAGCAACAGAAACTCCTGTATTTGATTATATCCATTTACACCAAAATTGAGCACGTCGACATTTTGAGTCTCGGTCGCGATTTTGTTGGTGAAGACATCATCCGCACCAACTGAGATATTGGTCACAAAAGAATCGCCCAGCACCATGATCCGGCTACGGCTATTCTTTGTCAGTTCTGCATGGGGGTCGCGAAAGCCCCGTTGGTTTATCTGGATATAGTGGTGGACTTCGCCGGCATAGGAAATGGCACCGCTTTTTCCGGCAATGAACTTCCAGCCCAGCTGGGGATCATAGTCGAACATCTTGTCGCTTTCGTTTATCTGCGGATAGAATAAGCGGAGTAGGGTTTCACAGATGATGATGGTCGTTGTGGTTGAGGCAACCAGAAGCAGGAATTGCTTTCTCTTTGTCCTGAGCAATACCACGCAGGAAATAATAGCGGTCAATACGAGAGAACCTATCAATAATCCCTGAAAGGAAGAAGCTATCATGTTGGTAGTTAAATGGACCTAATTTGTCGGGCAGGTGGAACAAGCCATTAGAGTAGCCGCAGCGGCATTCATTCATGACCTATCACATACAGCCGATCCCTCATATAATTCGGGTAGAGAAACAATCAGGCTCAAGGGAATAATTTTATTGATAATTGTGTGGCTGAGTTGCTGGCAGATCTTTTTGTTTCGCTTCATGTCAATTGAATACGATTCTACCCGTACAATGAAAAGCTTTCCATTCGCTTTTCCTGTTAATGGAATGATCGCCAAATGAAAACTTGCCGTGTTTGCCACTCTTCGGGGGATTTTGAACGCATTATCGCGCATGAAAAAATGTTCGGTACAGGGGAACCTTTCCCTTATTTTCTGTGTGCGATGTGCGGATGTTTGCAGATCGAAAATCTACCTGCAAAAATAGAGCGCTATTATCAAGGTGACTATTATACGCAAGATGCAGACGGGAGACTGAAAAGGTGGCTAAAGGGCCAGAGGATCCGAGCCGGAACTGGACATTGGTCACCTATTGGGCATTGGGCTAGCAGGCGTTTCGGCAAGGACCCCATTTCAGATGCATTGTTACTTGGCAAACTGGAGGATGATTCGCCGATTCTCGATGTTGGGTGCGGTGGTGGCCGGCATTTATGGCCATTGCATGCGGCTGGGTATTCACAGTTAACGGGCATTGATCCTTTTCTCAGCCATGAGTATTCAGCTCGGGGCATCGATTTGAAAAGGTGTGATATCGAAGACTTGGACTCACGTTTTCGATTGGTGATGTTTCATCATGCCTTTGAACATATGCCAGACCCCCATGCGATTCTGGATTCAACCCGTAAATTGGTGGCAGACGATGGGGTGGTGCTGATCCGGGTGCCGGTTCTGGGTTATGGGTGGCGTACTTATGGAACAGATTGGGTAGAGCTTGATGCACCACGGCATTATTTTCTGCATACCGAAACCAGTTTAACCAAGCTGCTTGAGGCGCACCAATTCTCCGTTGCCAAGGTGATTTATGATTCAACTTCCATGGAGATATGGGGTAGTGAACAATACAGGCGAGGTATCAGCCATAGGGCTCAGAATTCATACGACATCAATCCTGCAGCTTCTGTATTTAAAGCCGATGATGACCTGACCTCGCTATTTTGAGCCACCTTTGGTGTTA
>JABMNS010000065.1 GCA_013204445.1 Sphingomonadales bacterium | reverse complement strand
CATCCAGCCCGACCAATGCGCCAACTACTTCAAAAACGCCGGCTACGCTTCCGTCAAAACATGAAACGCTCTAGCCCCCGCCGCCGCCTTTACGATTGTGACTCGCTTTTTTGTCAGCCCACTCTGCGGGCGGATTTTTGCGGCAGGCTACTTTTCAGCCAACTTGTTCACGTAATACCGCGCTGCCGCGCCGGCGCCCCATGACAGCAACGCCAACACGACGCCGATTTCGATGGTTTGGAGCATATCTTCGCGCGGCAAAAAGCGCCCGAATATCGGCAGGAGAGACCTTCCGCCCGCATGCACCCAAATCGTATCGACGACGTAAAGCAAGCTAATTGCGGCGCCGATCAAGCCGGCCGTGTACAAGATGTTTGCGAGAAGCGTTTTCATACGCCGTCCTCTATGACAGTCGGGCATCCCCTATACCGTCAACCTGGAGGACTATTCCGCAATCTGTCTCCGAAGGAAACAACTATCAAATAAAAAATACAATAAATTCAACACTATAAAAGAAGAGCCCCTCCGAAAAGGGAGGCCGAAGCGGGGCAGGTGCTCGATTAGGGGAAGGCTAAAACGTTACGCAACACTATCCGGCAAGACATCGCAGAGCGGGCATGATCTGGCGATCACCGATGTGAATATCCCGGTGAGCTAAAGCAACGGTCCAATATCGATAATGCGGATTGGGACATCGCGATCCAGTTGCGGAGGAGCCGCCCTACGCATCAGGAGCAAAGCTTGTGGGGTTAAGGCCTTTTAGGCGCTTCTGCGCAAGCTTGAGGTCAAATTGTTCTGGATCGTGCTCGCCATATATCTCGGCATAATGATCATGGTCTTCGTGGGAAGGATCAGACAGGGCTTCGAGGAACTCCGGATACCTATGAGGGCCGCCGCAATCCTCCGGCGGACAAGCTCGTTCTCCGGCGATGCAGGTTGGTAACACCTCCTCACTGCTGCTGTCTCTGATGTCTTCAACGGTAATCTCGTGACGCCAATCGTCACCGAAATCGTAGACGTACAAGAACTTCTGCCCCTCCGAGAGAAGGCTGTTCAAACGATGGTTGGCTTCTTCCAGGATTGTATGATTTGAATCCCGATCATCGTCTGGAAGGCCATAGCGTTTTCCATCAATGACGAACATATGGAGGTGGCTGTCTTGCCATCCCATAATTGCTTGGGTGGCGGCATGAAGACCGAAGAGTGTGAATGAAGCTGGCAAGACAATTCGACGCCAGATTTCCGGCTCGATGTCAAAAAGCTGAACCTTGAATTGAATGACCTGGGGCATCGGGAGCGATTTGCCTTCTTAATCCACTAACCTAAACGGCAACCCGTTCCGGCCTGGGCGAACAACTTGGATCGTACCCTTAAACTGATAAGTGCCCCATACCCCGCAGCGGCGCAAGATAAGCAGACGTTCAACGCCGCAATGTCCGTTGTTGGGGGGTGAGACCGGACGTTATTGATGGCACCCGCTGACGGCGGTTTTTAGCCACAAGCGGACATTGGCATCGCCGATATTATGTTGGCGATTGACCTCAATAATGTTCTACCGACATACATCGAAGAAGCGGTCAGATTGGGAGGCGGCCATTATGTCGTACACGGGTGGATGTTCGTGTGGTTCGGTAAGATTTGCGATCAGTAAAAACTTATATCTCTTGGCGTGCCATTGTAACGAATGCAAAAAGCGGACAGGCAGCGCGTTTGGCCTCTCAGTCGTGGTCGAAACTGAAAATGTTGAGAATTACCAAGGTGAAACAAAGACATTCACCCGCAAATCAGAAAGCGGGCGTCCTGTCAGTTATGAATTTTGCCCCGTTTGCGGATCAACCATTCGATGGGGAATTGAAGCAGTTCCTAGCCGGTCGATATTCGCAGGCGGCAATTTCGATGATTTGAGCCAGTTTTCGGTAGCGGGCGAAATGTACATCGAAACGGCGATGGATTGGTCACGACTTGGATGCAATCTGGCCCAAGTTGGGGAGCCGGATAACGAGTTCCGCGCCGCATTGATTGAAAAGTCGAAATAGCCGTGTCGTTATATGTGGCCAGTTCCCATAGGCTGGTTCGGGGCGAATGTTAGTTTAGAGTTGGCCGTGGCACCAGCGGATAGCCAAACGGCTTCCGACTGATTACTAGTTGTCATCGAAAGAAAAACCTAAACCACTTTTTGAGGGAGAACACTGTGCGTACGATTTTTTTGGCCTGCTATGCGCCACATGCCGTGAAAGGCCTGATTGGAGGTTCAGACCGTGAGGCTGCTGTCAGAGCGTTGTTAGAAAGTGTCGGTGGCAAACTTGAGAGTTTGATGTTCACACGTGGTGAATATGACATTGCTGTCATCTCCGAGATGCCAGACCAGAACACGGGGGTGGGGTTGACGATGGCGATACAAGCTAGCGGCGCGTTCACCAAAATAACTATTCTTGAAGAATTGGACATGAACCCGGTTCTTGCTGCAGCCCAAAAAGCGGTGCAGGTCTACGAGCCCGCGGGCTAAACCCGCAATAAACAGGAACCACTATCTCGGGGCTGGTACTTGGTGGCATGCTTTGTCACGGCCTTGCCCCAATAGAGTGAACCACAACGCAGCGGTTCTTCGGAGCCGCTGCTTCTGTTTTTGCAGGTGCTGATGTCCGGAATGGGTCGATAGTGTTGAAAAACTCTTCGGATTTGGCAGCATTCAGGTTGTTGGAAGTATTGCGGTAGCGGATTTAGTTTCAGCGGCCTTTGACCTTCCTTGCTGGCGCTCTCTGCTTAGCTTGCCATCATCATCGGTGGTGAACCGCCAAGCCGTATGGCCATTGTTTTGAGGTTTTGGGCGATGGCTGCGAGGTGGAACTCATCGCGGGCACCCGAGAGCCCTCGTAATCGCATTCGCTCGAACCGGTGATGGGTCTTCAAGTGCGCAAATCGCATCTCGACCTTCTTGCGCTCATCGCTTGAGCGCGCGAACTCAGGTGTATCTACCAATGATCTGGCGACATCGCGGGCGGCTTCGTTGATGTCTCGCGGGACCCGTCTGGCTGGCATATTGGGGCAGCATTTCTGCTTGAGCGGACACACACCGCAGTCGCGGGTGCTGGCGAGATAGCGATAGCTATTGTCTGTGTGGACGCGCCCCGTCGTCTTCAAAGTCTTGCCGGCCGGACAGGTATAGATGTCTGCGTCCTTGTCGTAAGTGAAGTCGGCGCGTGAGAACGTGCCATCCTTGCGCGTGCTCAAATCGCGCACCGTCACATGCGGGGTGATGTCCTTGCCAATCAGCCAGGCCAGGAACTTACCGGTTCCATAGGCAGAGTCAGCAGTGAGCCGCTCCGGCTTCAGACCAAAACATTCATCGGTGCGTTCAATCATCACCTTGGTTGAGGCGACCTCATCGTAGGTTCTGGCTGGTGTCGCTTCCACATCGACGATGATGGCATGATCGTTGTCGATCAGATAGTTAAGCCCATAGCCGAACTGCACCCGCTTGTTGGCCTTGGCCGTCCAGGCAGAAGCCGGATCGGTCGGGGAGACGACCTTTGGTGGCGTGCGGCCGGGTTCCAGTTCACCGGCTTCATCAAGCGCGTCGAGATATTCCTGCACGGCCCGTGACGGCTTCTCAATCTTGCTCCAGTCGATCTCGTCAGGCGCCTCACCATGATAGCGGCTGGCATCCGCTTCCATCACAGATGCATCAACGGCAAAGCCTTCGCCACCAACCAGTCCGGCAGCGATGCAGGCCTCGACAACGCGCTCGAACAGATGACGCAGGATATCGCTGTCACGGAAACGGCCATGACGGTTCTTCGAGAAGCTCGAGTGATCGGGCACCTCATCTTCCAGATCGAGCCGGCAGAACCACCTGTAGGCCAGGTTGAGCGCCACTTCCTCACACAGCCGGCGTTCGGAGCGGATACCGTAACTGTAGCCTACGACAAGCATCCGGATCATCAGCTCCGGATCAATCGAGGCCCGGCCGGTGTGCGAGTAAAACGGCGCAAGTTCATCAT
>JABMNS010000064.1 GCA_013204445.1 Sphingomonadales bacterium | reverse complement strand
CGGTCATAAATCACCGCATCCTGCATCTTGCCATCCATATACAGCTGGTGATCGCGCGTCTTGGCGGCTGATGGATCCACGTCCCCTTTTTCGATGACCGGCGGCGCGACATCGGCGGACTTGCCCAGCGCAACCGCACGGACATTGACGATCTCGTGCGGTGTCTCGTCGAGATTGAAGGTGAACAAGCGCTCGTGCTCGGTATCAAAGCGCGTGATCAGGCTTTCGATCGAAAGGCCTGAAGGTTCCACCGACAGGGGAATTTCGAAGGCTTGTCCGGCATAGCGGATATCAATTTCGTAGAGCAGCTCGATATCGCCAGGCGCGACATCTTCCGCTTCGAGCTCCTGTCGGACCTGCGCGCCGAGGCTATCGAGATAGACGGTGAGTTCGTCATCGGTCGTATTTTGCGCCATCTCGTTGAAACTGCGCTGGGTTTCGACCCGTTGCCGAGTGGTCGCGTCGCCATAGGCGCAGAGCACGCCGGGCGATGGCGGGATGATCACCGGCCAGCTGTTCATCAGCTTGCCCATCGCATTGGCGTGTAGCGGTCCGGCACCGCCAAAGCCCATCAGGGCAAATTCGCGCGGGTCATAGCCTTGCTGGACAGAGACCAGCCGCAGCGCGCCGAACATATTCTCGTTTACAATGTCGATGATCCCGGCGGCGGCGTCCATCAGGTCGATATTGAGCGCATCGGCGATCGTCTGCACGGCTTTCTGCGCGCCCTCCCGGTCGAGCGTGAAACTGCCGCCGAGCAGGGATTCGGGCAGATAGCCAAGCACGACATTGGCATCGGTCACAGTTGGCAGTTCGCCGCCCTTGCCATAGGCAACCGGCCCGGGCTCGGCGCCGGCGCTTTCCGGTCCGACCCGCAACGCCTTGGTCAGTTCGGGAACGAATGCGATCGATCCGCCGCCAGCACCGACGGTTTTGACGTCTATCGACGAGGCGCGGACATTGAGGTCGCCGACCGATGTTTCCCGCTGGAGCCGCGCCGATCCATTTTCGATCAGTGCAACATCGGTAGACGTGCCACCCATGTCGAGGGTCAGTATATTTTTTACGTTGGCACTTTTGGCTACCCAGACCGCTCCGGCGACACCGCCAGCTGGTCCTGACATCAGCAGGTTGACCGGAGCCTCTGCGCTTTTCTCGGCGGACATCAATCCGCCGTCGGAACGCAGAAGGTTGAGCTTCGCCTTTGTGCCCCATGCCTTTAGCTCTTTTTCCAGATTGCCGACATAGCGCGCCACGGCTGGGCGGACGGCGCTATTGGCAACCGTTGTGAGTGCGCGTTCATATTCCTGCATCTCGGGCAATATGTCTGACGATATCGAAATGGGAATGTCGGGAAAGACTTCTGTGCAAATCGCAGCGACAGCCTTTTCATGCCGGCCATCTACATAGCTGTTCATCAGGCAGATGGTCAGCGCCTCCACCTCTTCTGTCGCTTTCAACCGCTCCAGCCGGGCCCGCATTTCTGGTACATCAAGTTCGCGAATGGTTTGCCCCTTGGCATCCATCCGCTCGGGCGCCTCTATTGTCCGCTGCAGCGCGGCCATCGGTTCGGGCTTGGGCCAGATGATCCACGCGGCGAGGCCGCCGGGCACCAGACTGCGGGCTATCTGCATCAGATGGCGATGGCCCTCGGTGACGACCAGTCCCACCTTGGCGATCTTCTTTTCCAGCATCGCATTGGTCGCGACCGTGGTGCCGTGGAGGAACAGGTCGATTTCCCCAGGGGCTATATTCTGGCGCTCGCAAAGCCCTCTTGCACCATTGATCACCGCCTGTGACGGATCGCTCGGGGTCGATGGCACCTTGTCCCGGAAGGTATTTCCGGTGGTTTCGTCAATCAGCAGCAGATCGGTAAAAGTTCCGCCGACGTCGACACCCAATCGATATCCCATATTTCAATCTCTCTTTTTTGTAACTGTCATTCAGGCTTCAGCTCTTGCAACCAGCGACGGCAGCGGACGGCCAATTATGCCTTCGAACCATTGGTTGGTGGCGATGGCCTTGCGTAGATCGAGATCATGTCCGACGCCGGAGCGGTCGAGTAGATTTACCAGATCTTCGGTCGCGATATTACCGGTAGCATTGGGCGCAAACGGGCAGCCACCTAGTCCACCAAGGCTGGAATCCAGCGTCTCTACGCCCGCCTGAATGGCGGCCCAGGCGTTGGCGATGCCGGTGTTACGGGTGTCATGAAAATGAGCGCGCATGCCAATATGGGCGGGTAATATTTCCCTGAGCCGTCCGAACAGGTCAGTGACCTGCGCCGGCACGCCGACACCGATGGTATCGGCCAAGGCAATTTCCATCGGGTCTTCGGCGGCCAATTCCTCGGCGATCTGGAATATTGTTTCCGGTTTGACCGCGCCTTCGAACGGGCAGCCAAAGGCCGCCGATATCGTGACCTGCGCTTTTAGCCCTTCTGCCTTGGCAAAGCGGATCATCTCGCGATTTTCTTTGATGCCCTGTTTTATCGTCTGGCCCTGATTTTTCTCGCCGAACGTGTCGCTTGCCACAACCACGCAGCCGGCTTCGTCGATGCCGCGCTTGATGCCTTCCCGCGTCGCCAGTCCACGCAGCACGCCGCGCTTGTTCAGGCATAGTCCAATATAGGAAATATCGTCGCGGTCGGGCAGTCCGGCGATAACCGCCTCTGCATCGGCCATTTGAGGCACCCGCCCAGGATGGACAAAGCTGGCCACTTCGATCCGCTTCACCCCGGAATCGAGCATGCGATTGATCAGCCCCAGCTTATCCGCTGTTGAAATGATCTCAGCTTCATTCTGCAGCCCGTCCCTCGGACCGACCTCCAATATTGTAACCGCTGTGCGACTAACTGTGCTCATATAAATTGTATACAATCCTGATAGTGCTTTGTATAGAAGAAAGCATGATGCGGGAGTATTTTTCATGACGCAAGGGGCGTTGACAGGATTACGGTTGATCGAAATGGGTCAGTTGATCGCGGGGCCGTTTTGCGGTCAGCTGATGGGCGATCACGGTGCCGAAGTGATCAAGATCGAACCACCCAAAGTCGGCGATGCGATGCGCAGTTGGGGGCAGGGCATCCCGCTGTGGTTTTCCGTTGTCGGACGCAACAAAAAGTCGATAACCCTTAATTTGCGCGAAAAAGAGGGCCAGGCGATTGTCAAAAAGCTGGTCGAAAAATCAGACTTCTTGCTCGAAAATTTCCGCGCCGGTACGCTGGAAAAATGGGACCTAAGTTACGAAACGCTCAGCGCGATCAACAAGGGTCTGATCATGATTCGCGTGTCTGGCTATGGCCAGACCGGCCCCTATTCTCTCCGCGCCGGCTATGGCGGCATCGGAGAGGCAATGGGCGGTATGC
This sequence comes from Sphingomonadales bacterium, assembly GCA_013204445.1. Lineage (GTDB taxonomy): Bacteria > Pseudomonadota > Alphaproteobacteria > Sphingomonadales > Sphingomonadaceae > Parasphingorhabdus. The sequence continues at coordinate 7,668 of JABMNS010000064.1, read as the reverse complement.
GCTATATCATGGGTGAACCCGATCGTCCGCCAAGCCGGGCCGGGCTTTCCATCGGCGATTCGCTGGCCGCGACCTATGCCTGTCTCGGCGCGCTGATGGCGCTCCAGCACCGTCACAAAACCGGAGAGGGCCAGGTGGTCGATTCGGCGATTTATGAAGCGGTACTTGCCAATATGGAATCGACTGTGGCGGAATATACGGTGGCCGGACATATCCGCGAACGCACCGGCTCAATCCTGCCGAAAATCGCGCCATCCAACGTCTACCCGACCAGCGACGGCAGCATCTTGATCGGCGGCAATCAGGATAGCGTGTGGAAGAGGATGTCGGCGATGATGGGGCGACCGGAACTGGGCGAAGATCCGCGCTATGCAACCCATATTGCGCGTGGTGAACACCAGGCCGAACTGGATGATCTTATCATGGACTGGACTAAGACCATATCCAGCAAAGACTTGCTGGATATGTGCGAGGAACATGGGGTGCCTGCCGGCAATGTCTATCGCGCTCCAGAAATGCTCGAGGACCCCCATTTCAAGGCGCGGGAAGCGCTGGTCAAAGTGGATCACCCGCAGCATGAAAATTTCGTGATGCAGAATGTCGCGCCCAAGCTCTCCAAAACCCCCGGCCATATCGACAGCGTGGGTCCGGAACTGGGAGCGCATAATGAGATGATTTATGGCGAATTGCTCGGCATGGACAGCGCAGCAATGGCCGATCTGCAAGAGCGCGGCATTATCTGAAGATCAATCTTCGGAAGGTCGCCTCGTGGCGCCGCTGAAGCTATGGAACGCGCGACGGATATGGCTGGTCATCACTGCACCGGCCCATTGTGGATCCTTGGCGGTGAAAGCGGAAATGAGCTCATCATGATCTGTGCCCGATTGTATCAGGTCATCCTGCGAATATTGATTGGCCGTGCGGCGGACCACCGGCTGTTCGACCAGCGCCGGGAGCAATTTGCTCAATCTTGGTGATTGGGCGCATTCAAGTATCAGGTCGTGAAACTGTCGGTTGGCATCGAGGAAAGTCGTGATGTCGGGCTCTCGCCGATTAACCGCCTTTGTCAGCCGATCGTTTATAGCCCGCAAGCGGCTGAGGCTGCCGGCATCCATCCGCCGCGCGGCCCGTTTGGCTGCATGGGATTCCAGCATCGCCCGCAGCGTAAACATCTCATCTATTTCATTGTCCGACCAATCCGCGACCGAAAGCCGCTTGGAAGCGCTGCGCACTAGCAGCATTTCATTTTCCAGTCGCCGGACCGCATCGCGCACCGGGGTCCGTGACACACCGGAAATCTCCGACAGCCGTTCCTCGGTCAATTGCATACCCGGATGAGCCTCTCCATACAGAATGAAGCTGCGGATTTTTTCATAGGCGGTGTCGGAAGCGCGGCTCATGAACCGGCTATTGGCGGAATAATCAGCGTTGGGCAAGTCTTACGCTTTTGGGCAGTTTCCGCTTGACGGACGGCCATTGTATACAATACAACGGCCTAAGGGAGTTTTTGATTACCATGCCCGAACCGAGATTGCTATGAAACGGATAAAGGTCATTGTCCCCATCCCGATGGATGACGCCGGTTTAGCCGCCCGCGCAGAACAATTACCTGCAGATTTTGTCCGCGCCGGTTTCCAACCCGAATTTGTCGCCGTTCCTTGGGGCGCTGCCCTCGGCGACAGCTATCACGACACGTTGTTGATGGACTGGACGGTGTTTCAGGCCGGGATCAAGGCCGAGGAAGAAGGCTATGCCGGGGTGTTGATCGATACAGTCAGCGATAGCGGCCTGCGCGCGCTCCGTTCCCGGCTCAATATTCCGGTGGTCGGTCCCGGGGAAGCAGCCTTTGCCGCAGCGATGATGCTGGGCAAGAAATTCACCGTCCTGACAATGTGGCCAGAATGGTTCCCGCTCTACGAGAAAACCCTCACCGAATATGGTTGGTGGGAGCGGGTCGCGTCACTGCGGTCGATTGACACCCGGCCCGACGTCACCGAATTGCTTGCGGGCAAGGAAGAAGTGATTTTCGAAAAACTTAAGGCCGAAGCCACGCTGGCGATGGAAGAAGATGGAGCGGATGTTATCGTTCTTGGCTCGACAACCATGCACCAGTCGGCCAAATATCTCGATGCCAATCTGCCCATTCCGGTGCTCAACCCCGGGCAGGTTGCCTATAAATTTCTCGAAACACTGATCGAACTTGGTCTTACCCATAGCAAGAAGGCGTTTCCGGCGCCCGAAGTTCCCAAGGACGATGATATCAGAAAAGGATGGTATTAATGGCTGACTGGACTCCCGGCATGGCGGGACAAGTGTCGCTGCCCTATCCATTCTATATTGATATCGTCACGAAGCGCTATTTTGACGGGGTCGATAATAAGAATATGACGCAGGTGCTCAATTGTTTCGCGCCCGATGCGATTCTGCATGAAGCCACGTCTGATACCATTCACCATGGCCGCGATGCGATCCGGGCGATGTTTGAAAAGCTGTTCGCCGATTTCGAGCAGATCTGGCACGGAAATTTTGTTCATAGCGCCGATCCCGGATCGAACGCGATCTGCTCACAGTTCACGGTGCTCATCACGCCCAATGGCGGGGAGCAGCTGCGCTATGAAAATTGCAACCGCTTCTATTGCAAGGACCGTTTGTTCCAGCATGTCTTCGTCTATATGAGCGGCGACAATCTGCTGAAAGAAGGAGATGCCTGATGCAATATGAACCCGGCCTATCCCGCGCTGAATTGATCGAACTGGCGACCAAGAGCTATTTCGGCAATGTCGACGGCAAGAATATGGACGCAGCGCTTGACTGTTTCCACGACGGTGCCCTGTTCTGTGTCCAGACCGCCTTCACGCGCCATAGTGGGAAAGAAGAAATCCGGCGTATGTTCGAAGATTTCTTCGGAGCTTACGAGACCATCGTCCACCGCGATTTCACCTGCACCGTCGATGAAGCCAATGGCCGGATCGCAGCCTGCTTCACTGCGGAACTGACTGATGCCGATGGCAGCGTCACCTTACTCAACAACACCAATTTCTGGCGGGTCCGGGACGGAAAATTTCAGGAAGTCTATGTCTATATGAGCGGAGCCAATGTGCTCGTCTAAATCTATTTGACGGGCGAAGAGGCCCGCAAATCATTCCATTCAGGGAAGGAAGAAAAATGCGTCGCATCAAAACAGTTCTTTCACTTTCAGCCGGTTTCGCCGCGCTGGTTGGTTTTAACCCGGCCTTTGCCCAGACCGGCGGTGACCAGTCAGCGAGCGAAGGCGAGGATAGCAATGTCATCATCGTCACCGCGCGTCGGCAGAATGAATTACTCGCCGAGGTCCCGGCTTCGGTCACCGTGTTTACCGAAGAAATGCTCGACCGCACCGGCGTTCAGCAAGCCGATGAATTTGTCCAGCTGACCGCTGGTGTGACGATTGTCAGCGGTACCGCAGAAGCGGGCGACACCCAGATTAACATCCGCGGCATCAATGGTGCGCGCGACGCCGAAAGCTCGGTTGCACTGGTGGTCGATGGCATTCTCAAGACCAACACCGCCCAGCTCAATCAGGATCAGGGCACGCTGCGCCAGATCGAAATCCTGAAAGGTCCGCAGGGCGCTCTTTATGGCCGCAACGCAGCGGCTGGTGCGATTGTCATCCAGACACTCAAGCCGAGCGATATCATGGAGGGTGGCATCAAGGTCAGCGCCGCCGAGGATAATACTTATAAGGCGTCAGGCTATATTTCCGTGCCGGTTGGCGAAAGCGCCGGCCTGGTGCTTTCCGGCTCGTACAACACCACCGACGGCTTTTATCGCAACAGCTTTCTGAACAACAGAAAAGTGGTCGATGATCAAGAAACCTGGTCGGTTGACGGGCGTTTTGTCGCCGAGTTGGGCGATGCGACCGAAGTCGATGTGAAGGCGCGCTATGCAGACCTTTCCGGCGCCTCGATCAACTTCAACACCGCTTTCCATCTGCCCAATTTTGCTGGTGTCGATCCGGCCTTTTTTGAAGATGTGAACACGCACAAATTCGGCTATTATTCGAATATCCGTCCGACCAACGAGCAAACCACGTTCGAAACGTCGGTCAAGCTGACCCATGAATTTGACACCATGACGCTGTCCGCCTGGGCGCTGTACAGCGATGTGGACCAGGCATTGACAGCGGACGGTACATCGGCGGATTTCGCACGTTATACTTTCCCCGGAGCAACGCCCGCGTCGGTAGCAGCGTCGAACAGCTGTTTCACGACCACGGCGCAACTGACCGGCTATCCGCTCAATGCACCGACCTTTGTCGGCAATAATCCGATCCCGTTCATTTTTGACCCGGTCAATGGGTCCACCCTCGGCGCCTATAGTCCAACCACTTGTGACGGCACCCAATATCAAATTCGCGAACAAACCGATATCAGCGCGGAAATCCGGCTGGCCTCCAATGGCGACGGGCCGCTGGCCTGGCAGATTGGTGCCTATTTTCTGAACATCGACCGCGATGTCGGGGTCAGCCTCGGTGCGGATCTCGGGCAGGGGGTCACAAAGCAACTGTATAACGACGCCAATAGCAGCAACCCCACTTCCCAGCTATTTGCCGATAATTTCAACACGAATGTCTATGCCGCCTTTGCTTCGATTGACTATAAAATCGGCGACAATTTCGACGTCGGTCTGGCGTTGCGTTATGATATCGAAGAACGTCAAGTATCCACCCGCGTGCCTCTGGCGATCGATCCGATCACCGGCGGCCCGATCAATCCGGGGCAGGCCTTTGGCGCGATCCCTGACCAGCAGCAGACCTTCAAGGAGCTCCAGCCAAAACTCTCGCTGCGCTATGGCCTGACCGATAATCTGAATTTCTATGCCAACTGGGGCATCGGTTTCAAATCGGGTGGCTTCAACAATCAGGGCTCGGCCGCCATTGTTGACCAGAATTTCAACCAGTTCCTCGGCACCAACGTCCTGATCAACGATATTTATCGCAAGGAAACATCAAGCGCTTTTGAGGCAGGTTTCAAGGGGTCTGCGGCCAATAACGCGATCACTTTCGATCTGGCGGGCTATTATACCAAAGTCGACGACATGCAGTTCTTCGAATTTTTCGTCGGCGCCTTTGGTCTGCTGCGGGTGGTTTCGAACATCGACAAGGTCGATATTTACGGGATCGAATTCAACGCCAATGCAGAAATTGTCGAGGGCTGGGATATCTTTGGTTCGGTCAATGTAACCGAAAGCGAGATCAAGGCCAATGCCTCTCGTCCGTACACGGTTGGCAACAAGTCGCCCCATACCGCAGACTATACGATCAACCTCGGCACACAGATTGTTGCTCCCATTGCGACCAGTTTCGATCTGGTGATGCGCGCCGACTATCGGATAACCGGCCCGACCTGGTTCCACACTGTCCAAGAGGATACCGGCCCGACCCTGTTCAGCGGCCTGCTGCCCATTTCAGCCTTGATGCTGCCGGGGTTTGTAGGGGATAACGACACGTCGGTTACCCAGCGCGATGCCTATGGCGTGCTGGACCTGCGCTTCGGACTGGAAGGTGACAATTGGAACATCACCGCCTTTGCCGACAATCTGCTCGACAAGCGCTATCTCAACGAGGTGATTACCGCGGTTGAATTCGGCGGTTCCTTTATCTCGCCGGGTGGCTTGCGTCGCTTCGGTGTCGAGGTCGGGTATAAATTCTGAAGATGGAGTCGCCGCATGGCGACGCCTAGGCGCTGAGCGGTTCGTTGCCGAGAGCCGGATGCAGGTTGATCCGGTTTTCGATCCGCGCACGCCGGGGCTCGATCGCGCGGGTCTCGGCTGCGGGTCAGGATAACCGCTGCCCGCGCCTCTTCGGTGGCCGCCGCCTTAGCCTGAACTTGCCGGGCTAGCGTCGCTTCGGCATCGAGCCGGTTTTCGACTTTCTGATAGGCGGCGAGGGTCGCCTGAGCAGAATCGAACAGTGCCGAACGCGCTTGCTCGCCTTGCTGGTCGGCTTCGGCGAGCAGAGCGCCGCGGTGACGGCGGGAAGCGAGGCAGGCGTGATCAGGTCGGATGCGCGGCGCGCTTCCTCTGCCGGATAGCGGCCTGTCAGCACCTCCAGCGCCCGCGCGCTATTGGCCGAAGCCCGTATCGCGGCTTCCAGCAGCCCTCAAGATCCGGGATGCCGCTGGCGCCGACTAGCAATATTGTTTCCATTGTCCCGCTTTCCGGTTGGTGCCAAAATTTGAGTCCACATCGCGCGAAGCTGGTTAAGAGATTCATGCGTGAGGAGGCCAGTTGGCCGGTAAAGACAAATATGCGTCTTGAGGCCCCGCTGATGGTTATGCTTGCTTCCGCCAAATTTTTTGCGGCAAGACTGCGATTGGGTTATTAGAATATGAACAAGGCGGAAAATATGTGGAATAACGAACAATGACCGGGATGAACCGGATCACCCTGCCTGAAGGCGATGCCAATCGGTTGCAGCCGCCAGCTGCTTTCATCCGAAAGTTTCTGGCCCTCGATCCCAAGCGCGTAGAATTTCGCGTCCGCGGGTTTGATCTCGCTGAAAAAAGCCATGAACAAAGGCTGGAATCGATCGGCAAGGCGTTTCTGCGCGGCTATAATCTGACGCTGTCGGCTCGCTCGTTCACCGAGTTCGGACAAGCCATCAAAGAGGAAGCCGACTTGCTGCGCGGCTTTTTTGTCGAAGGCGGCGCGATGGGCAGCGCCCTTATCGATAGCCTGCCGTTCCGCAAGGCGATGCTGCCGCGCTATATTGCCATGTTCGGGGCGCAATATCCAATCTTGGTTCATGCCGGTGTCGGCTTGACGATCTCGAAATTCTCGTGGCGCGAGAAGGGGATATTGGCCGAACTGGACCCTTTTTACCGCTGGCTCGCCTATGATGGCTTGGGCTATCATAATATGTATTTTGAACCCGACAAAACCCTGGCCGGACCGAAGCGCATCCTCCCAGGCTATGCGTCCCGCGCCTATGATCAGGGGGCTGGCCGCGGCATCTGGTTCATCAGCGGCGCGGATGTCGGCAAGGCCGCTGCCACCATTGCAGCCATGGCCAGCGACCGCCAGCCAGATCTGTGGGCGGGCGTTGGCCTGGCCTTATGCTATGCGGGCCCAGCTGGCGCAAAGGAATTTCTCAACGCAAAGGCGCTGGCCGGCCCCTGTGCCGCCGATATGGCAATGGGGGTGGCGATCGCTTGCACCGCACGGGTGAAGGATCAGTCTCTGTTGCCCGAGGTCCGCGAGGCGATAAGCGTATTATGGAACATGACGCCCGAAGCGCTGACAGAACGGGTTGAAGCGATGCGCCAATCGACCTTGCCATCCGCGCTGGCCGATGGAACTGCCTATGCAGCATGGCGTGACAAAATTACTCAGGCCTTTACCTCAAGGCAATCGGACTGAGGGTCTGAAGTTCACGCCGATAGGCAAAGTTTTTGGCGTGCATTTGATGTGAAATTGGGCTCTTGACGGGGTTTTTTGGAGGGCCGGCGCAGACTGGAACGAATGGTTCTTTTACGACGCAAAAGGCGCTATTTTAGTGTCTCACCTTGGGAGTAAACCCACCAGCTTCTAGCTGGTAGAAGGCTTCAGCCGTTATTGTTTGCTCAGCACTATCCTCCAGAAAATGACCGGCTCGCAGGCGAAGTCATTTTCTGGAGGATAGTGCTTATG
>JABMNS010000063.1 GCA_013204445.1 Sphingomonadales bacterium | reverse complement strand
CGCCGTATTGATGCTGACCTTTGGCCTTACCATCTTGGTGAATCTGACGGTAGCGATCGGCGTCGGGGTTACATTGGCATCGCTCCTGTTCATGGCGCGAATGAGCGAGACCGTGCAACTGGAAGACGGAAAATCAATGGATCGGGATTCAGAACTCGATGGTGAAGATCTGGATCAGCGGGATGACCTTCCCGAATACGTGGAAGTATTCCGGATCAGCGGACCGGTATTTTTCGGTGTAGCGGGAGAATTGCTGGATGCCATGCGCAAGATCGGACGCACGCCCAAGGTCGTCATCCTGCGCATGCGGCTTGTACCGATGCTCGATGCCAGCGGGGTGACGATGATCGAGGAATTTATAGCACAGGCCAGAGTATCTGGCGCCAGGATAATCTTATCCGGCGTACAGTCGCAGCCGCGAGAAATGCTCACGCGTGTTGGCTTGCCGGGCAACCAGCCAGGGATTTCTTTTGAAATCGACTATCCAGCCGCGCTGCAGCTTGCCAAACAATTGACCAAGAGCACCAAGCCATAATGTATTTCAGCAATGGCAGCCGCGTTTTTTCTCCCGAAAGCATTGCGTCTGCGTGTTTTGCGTCTCTCGACAAATCGAAAATAGCAAAAACACTTGTCGATGAGCCGCGCTTCTGCCATCGAATTCCCGGAATGAAACCGGACGCGATCTAGCTCGAGGCAATCACCGCTCAATCCATGCACGCTTTTGCAAATCCCACCCGTTTTTTGACGCTGGCCAAGCCTTTGACCCTTTGGTTTCTGGTTGCCGGACTGGTGCTGGTTATCTTTGGTTCGATCTATGGATTGCTATATGCGCCAGCAGATCAGCTGATGGGGGATAGCGTCCGCATTCTCTATATACATGTGCCGACGGTCTGGCTGGCGATGGGCGGCTGGTCGGCAATAGCGATTGCCAGCATTATGCAGCTTGTCTGGCGGCATCCTTTGGCGGCGGTGGCAGCTCGTGCAGTGGCGGTGCCCGGTGCCGTCTTTACCGCGCTGGGACTTATTACAGGTTCAATCTGGGCTCGTCCGACATGGGGGACATGGTGGGTCTGGGATGGCCGCGTCACGTCGGTGCTCGTCCTGTTCTTCCTCTATTTGGCCTATATTGCGCTAGCCAATGCCAGCGGGGACAAGGGCGGCGTATCCCGGGTAACGGCAATCTTCGGTATTGTTGGTGCGATCAACATTCCGATCATCAACCGTTCGGTTGTGTGGTGGAACAGCCTGCATCAACCGGCCAGCATCACGGTTAGCGGCTCGTCAATCGATAGTGCCTTTCTATGGCCGTTGATGGTAAATGTAATTGGCTTCAGTATGCTGTTCGGGGCAATTGTCCTGATGCGAATGCGCAGCATATTAGCAGAGACAAAGGTCGAAGCCCGACTAAAAAGGATGGCCGCCGAATGAACCACTGGCCTTTTGTCTTTGCATCTTATGCCATAGTGCTGATTTCCACAGCAGCGGTTATCGTGAATAGCTTTGCCGCGATGCGCAAAGCGGAAAGCAAGGCAGATCAATTGAGTAAACGCAAATGAAGGCGAAGCATCAAAGACTAACCCTAGTGCTGCTAGCGCTGGTTGCACTGATCGGTGCGGGTCTTCTGGCGGCCTATGCATTGCAAGATCAGGCAAGCTATTTCTATACGCCTTCTGATATTGCGGACCGGAAACCGAAAGCGGGTCAGGCCATCCGGCTAGGCGGCATGGTCGAGGAAGGCTCGATTGAGCGATCAGTCGATGGTGTTACGGTGCAATTTATCGTGCGGGACGGCACCGCGCAGCAGATGGTTACCTATACCGGCATCACACCGGACCTGTTTGTCGAAGGCTCGGGTGTGGTTGCCGATGGTCGGCTGGACGCTAACGGTATGTTTGTCGCCGAGAATCTGCTCGCCAAGCATGACGAAAATTACATTCCCCGTGAGCTGGAGGGCATTGATATGACCGCTGGCAAGCACAAGACGGAGACGCTTGTCCAATGATCGCCGAAACCGGCCTAATCGCGCTCTGGCTTGCGGCTGCACTCGCGCTTCTTCAATTTGCGCTGGGCGCAATTGGTTTGCGCGCAGAGCGGGATGACTATTCCGCCGCGATCCGACCGGTGGCAGTTGCGCAGGGCCTGTTTGTCAGCCTGTCCTTTCTGCTGCTGATCTGGTTGTTTTTGCGCTCTGACATGTCGGTCAGGCTGGTGGTGATGAACAGCGCTTCGGTGAAGCCGCTGCTCTACAAATTCGCCGGCACCTGGGGAAATCATGAAGGCTCGATGTTGCTCTGGGTCACGGTCATGGGACTGGCCGGTGCCTTTATCGCTCTATTCGAGCGTTCGCTGAAAAAAAGAACCCTAGTTGCGACGCTCGCGGCGCAGGCGTTTATCAGTCTGGGATTTTACGCTTTTCTGCTGGTATCGTCTAACCCGTTTGAACGGATGTTCCCGGTCCCAGCGGACGGGCAGGGGCTTAATCCGTTGCTGCAGGATCCCGGTCTCGCCTTTCATCCGCCGACGCTCTATTTTGGCTATGTCGGGCTTTCGGTCGCCTTTTCCTTCGCCGTCGGAGCGATGATCACCCGCGATGTCGGGGCGGCTTTTGCCAAGGCAATGCGGCCATGGGTGCTAGGGGCATGGATATTTCTAACGCTCGGCATCACAGCTGGCAGCTACTGGGCTTATTACGAGCTGGGTTGGGGCGGCTGGTGGTTCTGGGATCCGGTCGAGAACGCCTCGCTTATGCCCTGGCTGGCGGCGACCGCATTGCTCCATTCTGTGACCGTTCTGGCGACGCGCGACGGCTTGCGCGCCTGGACGCTTATGTTGGCAGTGGTCGCTTTTTCGATGTCCATGATCGGAACATTTCTGGTCCGGTCGGGCATCTTGACCAGTGTCCACGCCTTTGCCGTCGACCCTGAAAGAGGCAGCTTCATTCTGGCCCTGCTCGTCATCTATATTGGCGGCGCGATGGCTTTGTTCGCGCTTCGTGTCGGCACGGTGAAGGAAGGCTCGCGGTTCGAATTAATAAGCCGGGAAGGCGCACTGGTGGCCAATAATCTGTTGCTGTCGGTCATTCTGGCGCTGGTTTTTATCGGCACGCTTTATCCGCTGCTGGTGGAGGCGGTGACGGGAGAAAAGCTGTCGGTCGGCCCGCCCTATTTCAATCTGGCAACTGGTCCGCTGGCGCTCCTGCTGGTAGCGGTCATGGCGGCTGGCCCGCTGCTGCGCTGGCGACGTGATAATCCGAAGACGTTATTAAACCGGATTTCGATACCCATATTGATTACTGCCGCCGCTCTATTTGCACTGGCGTTGTTCACCACCGGCATGTCGGTCCTCGCGCTGCTCGGCCTCGGGCTGGCAGCAGGCGTTGCGGTAGCCAGTTTCGCGCCTTTGTGGAAGCGCAACCTGCGTCGCACTCCGCTTCACACTTACGGTATGATTGTCGCCCATTTTGGTATAGCGGTAGCCTTGGCCGGCATGGCTTGTGAGAGTAGTTTTACCGAAGAAATGCTGGTCGCGGCAAAGCCGGGTGACGAAATCGTCGTGAACAAGTGGAGACTTGAGTTCGAAGCCATTGAACCGGTTGCCGGGCCCAATTGGACTGCGCTCGAAGGCCGGATGACCGCGCAATATGGCGATGGTGTCCTGCACGAAATCAAACCGCAGAACCGCATGTTTGCTGCGGCTCAGACGCAAACTAGCGAAGCAGCGCTGCTGACGCGCTGGAACGGACAGCTTTACGTGGTGCTCGGCGACGGAGACAGCCAAGGACGCTGGCAGGTGCGGGTCTGGTGGAAACCGTTCGTGCCGTTGATCTGGCTTGGCGGTATATTAGTCGCACTGGGCGGGTTTTTGGCGATGATCGGTCGGTTGCGGAGGGGCTATAAGCAGCGCAAGCATATGGAATTCGCCGAGGCGATGCTATGAACCGCTGGCTGCTCTGGTTACCACTTGCGCTTTTCGGCCTCTTTTTTGGTGCGGTCGCTGTCGGCCTGATGATGCCAAAAGATAATATTATCGAGAGCAAAATGATCGGCAAGCCGATGCCCGCATTTGCATTGCCCGCTGCGATTGGACAGCGGCCTGCCTTGAGCAGTGCCGACGTCAGTAAGGGCAAGCCAACATTGCTCAATATCTTTGCCAGCTGGTGCGTGCCCTGCATCGCCGAGGCGCCGCAACTGCTGGCATTGCATCGGGCGGGTGTTGAAATTAATGCGATCGCCAGCCGCGATACGCCCGAAGATATTGCCATTTTCCTCAACCGCTGGGGCAATCCCTATACGCGGATTGGAACCGACACGACCAGCAAGGTGCAGCTCAATCTGGGTTCGTCCGGCGTGCCGGAGACCTTCGTTATCGATGGTAATGGCATAATCGTTTATCAGCATATCGGCGAAATCCGCCAAGAGGATGTCGCCAAGTTAATCGAATTGCTAGAGGAAGCGGCATGAAGCGATTTCTTGCCCTGGTTATCCTGTGCCTTTCGGTCCCGATTGCCGCACAAACCGGTCTGCCACCGGCGCCTTATGCCGACCGTCAACTGGATGATCCGGGGCAAGAAGCCGCTGCGCGCGACTTGATGGAGGAATTGCGCTGTCTGAAATGCCAGAGTCAGTCGATTGCCGACAGCAATGCTCCGATGGCGGGCGATATGCGCAGTCAGGTGAGGGAAAGAATCGCCGCTGGTGAAACGCCGGAAGCGGTCAGAAGCTGGCTGATTGAACGCTATGGCAATTGGGTGTCTTATGATCCGCCGATAGCCTCGGCAATCACATGGCCGCTCTGGATCGCGCCAATCATCCTGTTGTTCGCTGCCTTGTTGCTCGCGCGCGGGCGTTTCCGAAAATCCAAGGGTAGTGAATGATGGGCTGGATCATACTTCTTCTGTTTGTACTTATTTGTTCAGGCGCTCTAATCAAATTGGGAAAATTGTCGCGCGTGACCTATGAAATCACCGCTGCCGCGCTGTTGCTTGGTATCGCCGGTTACGCTTGGCAAGGGCATCCCGGCATGGCTGGCGTATCGGTCGTGCCGATAGAAAAGCCGAATAGTTTTGACGACGATATGATTGATGCGCGCAACGAGATGGGCGAACGTTTCGGTACCGCGCAGGAATGGCTGATCTTTTCCGACTCCCTCAATCGTGCCGGAAAGCATGGCGCCGCGGCCAATTATTTGCGCAACGGGGTGAGAGAGCATCCGGATGATCCCGATCTCTGGGTCGGGCTGGGCAATGCGCTGGTCGTTCATTCCGATGGTGTGATCACGCCTGCCGCGCAATTCGCCTTCCAGAAAGCTGCTGATCTGTCGCCCGAACATCCCGGGCCACCATTTTTCCTCGGACTGGCTTATGCGCAGTCGGGCAAGATCGATCAGGCCCGGGCAATCTGGACTGAATTGCTGGCCCGGAGTAGCGAAGATGCCCCGTGGCGCGCAGATCTCGAGTCGCGGCTGGCGACGATGGAACAGATGCAACCATCGCTTCCGGTCGAGCCGGAGTCCTCCGCCCAGCAGTAAAAGCCTTGCATTTTGAATGTGTTGATATTCGCAATCAGTCGGTTTGTTGCGCCTGCTAAATGCTGGTGCTAAGCGCGCACGCGTTGCTGAAACGAATGTCATTAAACGACTGTTTTGTCCAAATTGATCGGGGTACGCCTTAACGGCCAACCAATGTTCGCAGAACCAAACGAAAGCGCAGAAGCGCAAGGCAGCACGGTGCAAACCCATGGCTCGCCTCAGCGCAACACTGCTATCGCCAAACTGGCTGCGGGCGCGATTGGAATCGTGTTTGGCGACATTGGTACCAGTCCGCTCTACGCGTTTCGCGAGACGTTTATTGGCGCGCATCCTCTGGAACTGGACCGTGTCCACGTCCTTGGCGTGGTCAGCCTGATTTTCTGGTCGATGACGCTGGTTGTGACGATCCAATATGTCACTATCACCATGCGCGCCGACAACAAAGGGCAGGGTGGTAGTCTGGCGCTCGTAGCGCTGATATCCGGGGCGATGCGACGATCAAAATATGGCTGGCTGGCGATATTGCTCGGCGTTTTTGCAACCGCATTATTCTATGGCGATAGCATGATCACGCCTGCGATTTCGGTGCTCTCGGCGGTCGAAGGATTGGCCGTGGTTCAGCCCGGATTGGGGCATCTTGTCATTCCGATCGCGCTGACCCTGCTGATATTGCTTTTCCTGCTCCAGTCTCGCGGCACCGCGAAAATCGGGGCCTTGTTTGCGCCCGTGATGTTCGTTTATTTTGCCGTCATCGCGACGCTCGGCATCATTCAGATTATCGATCATCCTTCCATTCTTTTTGCCTTCAACCCCTGGTATGCTGTGCAGTTTTTCATAACCGACGGCCTAAAGGCATTTTTAGCTCTGGGTTCGGTCGTACTGGCTGTAACCGGTTCAGAAGCCTTGTTTGCCGATATGGGCCATTTCGGCAAGAAGCCGATGCGCGTTGCTTGGTACGGCTTTGTCATGCCGGCTCTATTGTGCAATTATTTCGGGCAGGGCGCGATGATCCTCTCTCTGGATGCTGTCGGTGCAACCGAAGCGATCAAGAGCCCGTTCTTCATTATGGCACCGGAAGTGCTTCGCCTGCCGCTCGTCATATTGGCGACGATGGCGACATTCATCGCTAGTCAGGCCGTGATATCGGGCTCCTTTTCGGTGACGCACCAGGCGATTCAGCTCGGTTTTATTCCCCGCCTGACGATTAAGCACACCAGCGCGTCGGAAGCCGGCCAAATTTATATACCGTTCGTCAACTGGGCGATCATGATTTCGGTCATCCTGCTGGTGCTGACCTTCCAGAGTTCGAGCAATCTTGCCTCGGCATACGGAATAGCTGTGACGGGTGCGATGTTCATTGATACATGTTTGTTGGCCATAGTGATGATCGTTCTATGGAAATGGAAGCTTTGGATTGCCGTGCCGCTGCTGGCGGTTTTCTTCATCGTTGACGGGGCCTATTTTGCCGCCAATCTGACCAAGGTTCCCGATGGCGGCTGGTTCCCCTTGGCCGTCGGTGGCGTTGCTTTCGTCATCCTGACAACCTGGGCCAAAGGCCGAAAGATCATGCGAAAAAATATGGCTGAAGCGGCCATGCCGATCGAAGTTTTTACCAAATCTGCTGCCAACAGCGCCACTCGGGTACCGGGAACGGCGATTTTCATGGCGTCCTCCTCCGCCGGTGTGCCATCGGCGCTGCTCCACAACATCAAGCATAACAAAGTCATCCACGAACGGGTCGTGATCCTGACCGTCAACATTCAGGATATCCCGACGGTTGCTGCCGACAAACGCTGCGAAGCGAAAGATCTTGGCCATGGCTTCTACCGGCTCATCCTCCATTTTGGTTTCATGCAGGAAACCGACGTTCCGGAGGCGCTGAAAGAGGTCAAGGGATGCGGCATGGAATTCGACATGATGACAACCAGCTTCTTTCTGTCGCGCCAGACTTTGTTGCCGTCGAAAAAACCGGAGATGATGATCTGGCGGGAAAAACTCTTTGCCTGGCTGCTGCGCAACGCGGCGACGGCAATGGAGTTTTTCAAGCTGCCCACCAATCGCGTGGTGGAATTGGGCAGCCAGATGGAGATATGACGGTTACGAAAGCTATGAGTTCGTTGCCGCCGTCCAATCTCGATCTGATCCGGGCTCCTCTAGAACTCGAACATTATTCAAGCTGAACCGGAGCCTAGCCTTCGCCGGGGTTGACGCTTCGTCTCGCTTCGCATGAAGCGGCGCGTCAAATATTTGGTGGCCTATGACGGAACTCTCTACTAAATAGCGGCCATTCGATTCTAACCACAGGAACTATTCATGCGCGTTGCAATTGCCTCTGATCATGCCGCCCTTGAGATGAAGGCCGCGCTGGTAGATTGGTTGCAAGAGGCAGGTCACGAAGTCAGCGATCTTGGGCCGATGACTACCGACAGTGTCGACTATCCCGACTATGGCTATAAGCTGGCCGAAGCAGTCGCTTCAGGCCGGGCGGAACGCGGCGTCGCTCTTTGTGGTTCGGGCATCGGCATCTCGATTGCGGTCAATCGCAATCCCGCCTGTCGCTGTGCGCTGGTTTCCGAAGGCTTGTCGGCGAAACTGTCGCGGGAACATAATGATGCAAATGTCATTGCCATGGGCGCACGGCTTGTCGGGATCGAAATCGCGAAAGACTGTCTTGGTGTCTTTCTGAAAACAGAATTTGGCGGCGAACGGCACCAGCGCCGGGTCGATAAATTGTCTGCACCATTAGTTGAAGGAGTAAGCGCATGAGCAACGTCGCAGATATGCAGGATATCAGGCAGGTCGGTTTTTTCGACTTTTCTGTCGATGAGAGCGATCATGCTGTTGCCGGAGCCATTAATGCCGAATTGGCGCGTCAGCAGAACCAGATTGAACTGATCGCGTCAGAAAACATTGTTTCGAAGGCAGTGCTGCAGGCGCAGGGCTCTGTCTTCACCAATAAATATGCTGAAGGCTATCCTGGACGCCGCTATTATCAGGGTTGCGCGCCGTCGGATGATGTCGAGACACTGGCGATCGAACGCGCCAAGCAACTGTTCGATTGCGGCTTTGCTAATGTGCAACCGCATTCGGGAGCGCAGGCCAATGGCGCGGTAATGCTGGCGCTTGTCAAGCCGGGTGATACAATCCTTGGCATGTCGCTCGATGCAGGCGGCCATCTGACCCACGGTGCCAAGCCGGCCCAGTCAGGCAAATGGTTCAATGCGATCCAATATGGCGTTAATCTCCACGATCATCTGATCAATTATGAAGAAGTCGAAGCTTTGGCGAAGGAGCATCAACCAAAATTGATCATTGCTGGTGGTTCGGCCTATCCGCGCCAGATTGATTTTGCTAAATTCCGCGCGATCGCCGATACTGTCGGCGCATTGTTCATGGTCGATATGGCTCATTTTGCCGGGCTTGTGGCCGCTGGACTGCACCCCAGTCCGCTGGACCATGCCCATGTCGTTACGACCACGACGCATAAGACTTTGCGCGGGCCGCGCGGCGGCATGATATTGACCAATGACGAAGCCATTGCCAAGAAGATCAATTCTGCGGTTTTCCCAGGGCTTCAAGGTGGTCCGCTGATGCATGTGATTGCCGCCAAAGCGGTGGCCTTCGGTGAAGCGCTGCGTCCCGAGTTCAAAAGCTATTCCGCTGCCGTGATTGAAAATGCCAAAATTCTCGCGGCAACGCTGAAGGAACGCGGCGCCGATCTCGTGGCTGGAGGCACCGATACCCATCTCGCGCTGATCGATCTGTCGCCGCTGGGAATTACCGGACGCGACGCGGATGAAGCGCTTGAGCGGGCTGGCATCACCTGCAACAAGAACAGTATCCCCAATGATCCGCAGCCACCGATGAAGACCAGCGGTATCCGGGTGGGATCACCTGCGGGAACCACGCGGGGCTTCGGTCCGGCAGAATTCCGGATGATCGGGGATATGGTCGCCGATGTGCTGGACGGACTGCGCGGAAAAGGCGAGGGGGGTGACCCCGCCGTTGCTGCGGACGTGCGACAGCGGGTACAGTCGCTTTGTGATCGTTTCCCGATTTACCAGGATTAACCGGAAAGCCAAACCATGCGTTGCCCCTTTTGTGCCCATGATGACAGTCAGGTCAAAGACAGCCGTCCCACCGAGGACAACACCACGATCCGCCGCCGGCGTCAGTGCGAGAGCTGTGGTGCACGGTTCACGACCTTTGAACGGGTGCAATTGCGCGATATCACCGTGGTCAAGAGTGAAGACCGCAAGGAACCCTTTGACCGGTCGAAGATCGATCTGTCGGTTTCCCTCGCTTGTCGCAAACGCGGTCTGGCGCAGGAGCAGATGGATCAGCTTGTCTCAGGCATTCAGCGCCAGCTGGAAACCAGCGGCGAAACCGAAATCCCTTCCAAGACAATTGGTGAGATGGTCATGAACGGCCTGAAAGCGCTCGACAGCGTCGCCTATATCCGCTTCGCGTCGGTTTATAAGGATTTTACGGAAGCCAAGGATTTTAAAGAATTTGCCGGTAGTCTGAAAGATGCCGGCGGGGCGTGAGCAATCAGCCCGCGATCATATTGGTAAACCCGCAACTCGGTCAAAATATCGGCAAGGCGGCGCGGGCGATGCTAAATTTCGGGTTGACCGAAATGCGCATTGTCAAGCCGCGGGACGGCTGGCCAAATCCGGATGCCGGTCCATCGGCTTCGGGTGCGGACCAGGTTCTGGAACATGCCCAGGTCTTTGAGACCACAGCCGAAGCCGTTGCCGACTGCGCCCATGTCTATGCCACAACCGTACGCAAACGGGGGATGAGCAAGACGG
>JABMNS010000007.1 GCA_013204445.1 Sphingomonadales bacterium | reverse complement strand
TCCACACCCATTATGACGGCCAGTCCATCTGGGCGGAAGAGCTCAGCCCCTCGTCTTCACACGGCGTGACCACTGCGATCATGGGCAATTGCGGCGTCGGCTTTGCGCCTTGCCGCAAGGCAGATCAAGATATGCTGATCAACGTGATGGAAGGCGTCGAGGATATTCCCGGCGTCGTGATGGCCGATGGCCTGCCATGGAACTGGGAGACATTTCCGGAATATCTCGACGTTGTGGCCAAGGGAAAACGCGATATCGATGTCGCCGCCTATCTGCCGCACTCGCCGCTGCGCGTCTATGCCATGGGTGCGCGCGGCGCCTCGCGCGAACCGGCCAATGACGATGATCTGGCGATGATGCGCAAACTCTGCCGGGAAGCGATGGAAGCGGGCGCGCTGGGCTTTGCCACCTCGCGGCTATCGATTCACAAGACCGCAGATGGCGGCAGCATCCCGACGTTCGAAGCGGATGTCGCCGAGCTGGAAGCCATTTGTGGCGGCATGGCGGATGCCGGAACCGGCACTTTTCAGGTCGTACTTGATGCCTTTGTCGGCTGGGACAAGGAATATAAGGTGATCGAGCGCGTCGTGGAAAGCTCCGGCCGACCCGCCACCTTCACGCTGGCATCCGGCAATGACGGCCCGCCGCGCTGGCGCCGGGTGCTGGAGATGCTCGACCGCACCAACGCCTCCGGCGGCAAAGCCACCGCCCAGATCATGCCGCGTCCGATCGGGCTGATCGCCGGGCTAGAACTGACAGTCCACCCCTTCATTCTCTGCCCGAGTTGGGCCAAGATCGTCGATTTGTCTTTAGAGCAGCAGGTAGCGGCAATGCGCGATCCCGGGCTGCGCGCGGCCCTGCTAAGCGAGGAATTTGAACATGGCCATCCGTTCAACGCGCTAGCCCGCGACTGGAACTGGCTGTTCCCGCTCGATAATCCACCGGACTATGCACCGCCGAAAGAAAAGAGCATGGCCGGTCAGGCCGCGGCCAAAGGCTGCACCCCGCAGGAAATTGCCTATGACCGGTTGCTGGAAACCGACGGCAAGGGCCTGTTCCTCGCCGCGCTTGGCAATTATGAGAATGGCACGCTGGCCAGTGCCCATGAAATGCTCAGCCATCCGCATTGCATCCCCGGTCTCGGCGACGGCGGTGCCCATTATGGCGCGATATGCGACGCCAGCTATTCGACCTATTTGCTCAAACAATATGTGCAAAAAGCCGATGGCTTCCGGTTTGACTTGTCCGAAGCGGTGCATATGCTGTCGCACAAGGCGGCGTGCGCCGTCGGCCTGGATCAACGCGGCCTGTTGAAACCTGGTGCCAAAGCCGATCTCAATGTCATCGACATGGATCGCCTGGAATTGCATCTGCCGGAAATTGTCCGGGATCTGCCAGCGGGCGGGCAAAGACTGCACCAGCGCGCGACCGGCTATGACGCCACCATTGTTTCGGGGGAAATTATCCGGCGGTTTGACCAGTCAACCGGAGCGCGGCCTGGACAGCTAATCCGGGGGGCGTAAGTCTCGCAATCATGCTCCATATCGTCCACCACCCGAATTATGTCGCGCCGCGCCCGGCAAGCGGCAGCTTTGTCTTCGACAAATATCAATTGGTGATGGAGGCGATCCGGGTGCATGCGCCCCAGCATCTGGTCTATCAGCCTGCGCCAATGGCGCGCGCGTGGATCGAGGCAGTGCACGACCCGGACGATGTCGAGGAAGTGCTGACGGCCGCTGTGCCGCGTCAAAAGGAGCGCCGGATCGGTTTTCCGGTGTCTGCGGAAATAGCCAGCCGTGTCCAATATACGTCGGGCGGCACCTGGTTGGCCGCCCAGCTTGCCTTGGAACATGGCTATGCCGCGAACAGTGCGGGCGGCAGCCATCATGCCATGGCCGACACAGGCGCCGGATATTGCGTATTCAATGATCTGGCGATCGCCGCCAACCGGCTATTGGCAGAGGGCGATGCACGCAAAATTCTCATCGTCGATCTCGACGTGCATCAGGGCGACGGGACCGCGCTGTTGCTAGCCGGACGCCAAGATATTTTTACCCTATCGATCCATAGCGAGCGAAATTTCCCGACTCGCAAGGCGCGCTCCAGTCGCGATATTGGCTTGCCCGATGCGGTTGGCGATGATGCCTATCTGGCAATATTGGATGCGTCTCTAAATGAAATTCTGGAAAGTTTCCGGCCGGATATGCTGCTCTATCAGGCCGGCGTCGACTCCCATGCGGACGACCGGCTAGGGCGTCTCGCATTGAGCGATACCGGTCTGGAACGGCGCGACCGGATAGTGATCTGCCGGGCCCGTGACCGGGGCATCCCCGTCGCCAGCGTCCTGGGCGGCGGATATGGCCATGACCATCGCGCTGCTGCCGTGCGCCATGCCCGCTCAATGATCGCGATGGCGGATGAAGCGGGCCGCTGCGAGGCTATTCGCTAGCCTTACCCAATGGCCCTGAATCCTGATGCATATCCGAAAAAATGCTCCAGATCGCGATGAACAGGGCTGCCACCAACGGGCCAATCACGATGCCATTGATCCCGAACAGTTGCAGCCCACCGAGGGTGGAGATGAGCACAACATAGTCAGGCATCCGCGTGTCCCGCCCGACCAGAACCGGACGCACAAGATTGTCGATCATGCTGATCACGAACACGCCGCTGAGGATCAGTACAATGCCCTGCAAGACATTACCGGTGATCAGCAGAAAGAGCGCTACCGGGACCCAGACGAATCCCGTACCAATTGCGGGAATCAGAGAAAATATGCCCATCAACACCGCCCATAGCAAAGCGCCGCGGATGTCCAGGGCCCAGAATATCAGGCCGCCGAGACTGCCCTGAATGATCGCGATAATCAGGCTGCCCTTGATCGTCGCACGGATCACCACCAGAAATTTTTCCATCAGGATTTCGCGTTTTTTTTCCTCCAGCGGAATCATTTCGCCAATCCGCTCGGTCAGCGCGCGGCCATCGCGCAGCAAGAAAAAGGTCAGGTACAGCATCACGCCAAGGCCCAGCATGAACCGGAATGCGCCCTGTCCGACGCTCAGCAACTGGGTGACCAGAAATTCGAGAATCGCGGCAATGGATTGTTCAATCTCCGCCCTGATGCTCGCAAAATCACCATAGCCATAAGCGGCCAGCTGAGCCTGCATCCGCTGGGGCAGGGATTTTTCAAACGTCTCAAACACCGCGCCAAAATCGATGTCACCGTCCTCAATCCGCACGTAAAGGCTCGCTGCCTCCTGGGCCAGCGCCATGCCGAGCAGGATCGCTGGTACCACGACCAGCAGCAATATGAGGATCAGGGTGATCCCGGCAACCAGATTGGCCCGGCCCGGGAGATAGCCCAGCAGCCGTTCGTAGACCGGGCGGAAAAGAACGGCGACGACAACACCCCAGACGATGGCACCAAAAAACGGTTCGATCAGGACGGCGAATGCCAGCGTGACAATCACCAGAAGCGCGATCAGAAAGCCCCATTCGACGCGTTTTCTTGATGTTGCTCGATTGTCCATTTGCTGTCGCTCTTATTAGGTATACCGCGATGAAATCTCTCTGACTGGCAGATACGGCAATATTCCGGGCCGGGCAAGGATCAGCCGCGATGGCCTGACCACTTCCTCATTAAACACCTGCACCCTGTTGATGCCAGATGCTTCCCATACCGCAGGCGCCGCCAAATTATGGATATTCTTGCACGCCTGCTCTATTCAAATCTTTTCAAAGCTGCGACAATGAATCGTAAGCGACGCAGGAGGTTGGAGAAAAGATGGCGGCATTTCCCTTTCAAAAAGGACTGGTTGAAACCGGCGCCGGTCTTTACGCCTATCTCCAGCCGGATGGCGGCTGGGGCTGGTCTAATGCCGGTCTGATCACCGATGGCGGGGAATCCCTGCTCGTCGATACGCTTTTTGACGCCCGCCTGACTCGCGAGATGCTGGGCGTCATGGCGGATGCAGCCGGTGTCGGCGCGGATGATATTGGCATCATCGTCAACACCCATGCCAATGGCGATCATACGCATGGCAATGGCTGCTGTCACAAGGCCGAAGTGATTGCATCGGAAGCTAGCGCGCGGGAAATGTCCGAACTGCCGGCCAGCCAGCTCGCTGCGATCATGGCGCAGGCAAGGGCCATGGGTCCGGCTGGGCAATATCTGGTGGATATTTTTGGCAGCTTTGATTTCACCGATGTCGCAGAAAAACTGCCAACCCAAACATTCAGCGGCGAGTATAGCCTGAAGGTCGGAGATATAAAGGTCGATCTCATCGAAGTCGGTCCCGCGCATACGGCGGGAGACGTTCTCGTCCATGTGCCGGACGACAAAACCATTTTTACGGGCGATATATTGTTTATCGAAGGCACGCCGATCATGTGGGCGGGGCCGGTCGCCAACTGGATTGCCGCTTGCAACCTGATTATCGATCTCAAGGCTGAAACCATCGTCCCGGGCCACGGTCCGATTACCGATGTGCACGGAGTCCGGCGGGTGCAGGACTATCTGCGCTATATCGATCAAGAGGCGCGCAAGCGCTATGACGCGGGGCTGTCGGTGCGCGATGCCGCGCATGACATAAGGCTCGGCGATTTTTCCAGTTGGGGCGACGCCGAGCGGATCGCGGTCAATGTCTCTGCGCTTTACCGGGAATATAGCGGTGATAGCGCTGCGCCGGATGTGGTTCAGCTATTCGGGCTGATGGCGGAGTTGAAGCAATAACGATAAAGCGCCATTCGAGCGCAATGGCCGATGACAAAATTCCGCCGATCCTAGCCGACTGGTTCGCCGCGCGCGGCTGGGCGGTGCGTGAGCATCAGCTGGAGATGCTCGAGGCGGCCCGGGCAGGACGTCACGCATTGCTGACAGCACCGACGGGCGCAGGCAAGACACTGGCCGGATTTTTGCCGACGCTTTATGATCTTGTGCAGGGCACCAAATTTGACGGCCTCCACACGCTCTACATCTCGCCGCTCAAGGCGCTCGCGGTGGACGTCCAGCGCAATCTGCTGACGCCAATTGAGGAAATGGGGCTGCCGATCACGGTCGAGACCCGCAGCGGCGATACGCCGGCCAATCGCAAGGCGCGCCAGCGGGCGAAGCCGCCACAAATTTTGCTGACCACGCCGGAATCGCTCAATCTATTGCTGAGCCAGGCCGACAGCTTCACCCTGTTCGCCAGCCTCAGGCGCGTGGTGATCGACGAAGTACACGCCTTTGCCACCGGCAAGCGCGGCGACCTGCTCGCACTATCCCTCGCGCGGCTTCAGAAAATTGCACCGGAGATGCAACGAGTCGCCTTGTCGGCGACGGTTGCCGAGCCGGATGATTTTCGCGCCTGGCTCGCGCCTTATGGGGACATCGACACGGTCACTCATGTGCGCGGCGAAGAAGGTGCGCCCGCCGATCTGTCGATCATGCTGCCGGAAACGCCGCAAGGCGATCCGGTGCGCGTTCCCTGGTCCGGCCATGCTGGCGCTTATGCGATTCCGCAGGTGATGGAGCAGATCCGCAGCAACCGGATGACTTTGATCTTCTGCAACACCCGCTTTCTGGCCGAACTGACCTTCCAGAAGCTGTGGGACATCAATGACGAGACTCTCGCCGTCGGCATCCATCATGGCAGCCTGTCAAAGGAAGCACGGCGCAAGGTCGAAAACGCCATGGCGTCAGGGCAGATGCGGGCGCTGGTCTGCACCGCCTCGCTCGATCTCGGCGTCGACTGGGGCGATATTGATTGCGTCATCCAGATGGGCGCTCCCAAAGGATCCTCGCGCCTGCTGCAGCGCATTGGCCGCGCCAATCACCGGCTTGACGTATCATCGAAAGCGCTGCTGGTTCCGGGGAACCGCTTTGAATATCTTGAGGCGCAGGCGGCGCTCGATGCGGTGAATGAAGGCAGGCGTGACGGCGAGCCCTTTCGACCCGGCGGGCTGGATGTGCTGGCCCAGCATGTCATAACCTGCGCCTGCGCGGGGCCGTTTCAAGAAGACGATCTGCTCGACGAGGTACAATCGGCCCTGCCCTATAGCGCATTGACCAGAGAGCAGTTTGAGCGGGTCCTGAATTTCACCCGCGATGGCGGCTATGCGCTCAAGGCCTATGACAAGTTCAAGCGCCTGCGCCGGGATGCGACGGGCGTCTGGAGTCTGACCCACCCGAAATTTGCTGCCCAGCACCGGCTCAACGCCGGAATCATTGTCGATGCGGCGATGGTGACCGTGCGGTTCAAGAACGGCCGCAGCCTTGGCAAGGTCGAAGAAGGCTTTGCCGCCATGCTGTCACTCGGCGACACATTCTTCTTTGCCGGGCTGAGCCTCGAGCTGATCAAGATGGATAGCAGCGACGTCATCGTCCGGGCGTCCAAGAAAGCCGCGATGATCCCAAGCTATTCCGGTTCCAGGCTGCCATTGACCACCCATTTGTCGGACCGGGTCCGCGGCCTCCTGACCGACCGGACCGGCTGGGCGCGCTTTCCCGATGATGTCCGCGAATGGCTGGAGATGCAGGACCATCGCTCGGTGATGCCCGAGCCGGGGCAGTTGCTGGTCGAGACCTTTCCACACAAACAACTGCATTATATGGTCGCCTACAGCTTTGAAGGCTGGAATGCGCACCAGTCGCTCGGCATGCTGATGACCCGGCGGATGGAGGATCGCGGTCTCAAGCCGATTGGTTTTGTCGCCAATGATTATGCTTTGGCCTGCTTCAGCGTGGAGCCGGTCAGCGATCCCGCGCCGTTGTTCAGCGCCGACATATTGGAGGACGAGTTTTTCGACTGGGTCGAAGGATCGCATCTGCTCAAACGCGCTTTCCGCGAGGTGGCAGTGATCAGCGGGCTGGTCGAACGACAGCATCCGGGCCAGCGCAAGACCGGCAAGCAGGTAACCTTCTCGACCGATCTCATTTTCGACGTGCTGCGCAAATATGAACCCGACCATGTGCTGATGCAGGCCGCCTGGGCCGATGCAAGGGCGCGGATGACCGATGTCGGGCGACTGGGCGATCTTCTCGACCGCGCCGCAGGAGCATTGATCCATGTCGACCTGGAGCGGGTCAGCCCGCTTGCTGTGCCGGTGCTGGTGATGATCGGGCGCGAACATGTCGCCCGGCGCGCGACCGACGATGCGCTGTTGATCGAGGCGGAATCCCTGATCAACGAAGCGATGAAAATGGATTAGGACAAAGCGCATCGCCGCCCGGGATTTGGAGGGAAGCACTTTTTGGCGTAGGATGGCAAAATGGCCTGTCCGATCCTGCTGTTTGCTGCCTGTACGTCGCTGTTCGCGACCCAGCTTGCGACGTCCATTCCGATGGAACCGGAGACCGAAGCCCATATTGCCAACAGCTTGCCGGACCAGTTTCTCCAGCCCGATGCCGAACAGATTGCGATGGCGCAGGATCGGCTCGAACGGATGACCGTCTCGGTCCGGATCGACAAGGGCGGACCCTATGAATTCATAATCGATACGGCATCGCAGCGGACGATATTGTCCCAGGAGATTGCCGGCGCGCTGGCGCTGGATATCGAGGATGAAGTCACAATCGTGGCGCTGGCCGGCAGCACCGAGGTGCAGACCGTCTTTGTCCCCAGCCTGACCCTTGGTAAGCGCAGCTATAACAGCCTGATTTCACCGACATTCCGCTCCGCCAATATCGGCGCCGACGGGGTGCTCGGTCTCGACAGCCTGCAGGGGCAGCGGATCCTGTTCGATTTTCTCGCGCACCATATCTCCGTCGAGGACACCAGCAAGCCGCTGAAAAGCCGGTCGCGTCGGGAAATCGTGGTGACGGCAAGACGCCGCTCGGGGCAATTGATCTTCACCAATGCGACGATTGCCGGGGTTCAAACCAGCGTGATCATCGACACCGGCAGTGGACTTTCCATCGGCAACAAGGCGCTGCAAAGGCGCTTGCGGTTGAAATCATCGGCGATGGCGCAGATCAGTCTCGTCGACGTTACCGGCCGCTCGGTGCAGGCCGATTATGGCATCGCCGAGGAATTGCTGATCGGCCGCGCCCGCTTTGGCGTCATCCCGATCGCTTTCGCCAATATTGCGCCGTTCAAAGCTTTGAAACTGGACGAGAAGCCGGCGCTGTTTCTGGGCATGGATGCGTTGCGCAAATTTGACCGGGTAGCGATCGATTTTGCCAACCGAAAAATCTATTTTCTCATCCCGAAGGAAGCCTAATATGGTTGTTGGTCGAGACAGGACGTCCGTCCATGATATCGGCCTGGCAATTGCCGGGCGCGAAACTATGCTTACGAGTCCGCGAAAATCGCACGGGAGAGACCATGTCCGCATTTCTGACTAGCATGCCCGCTGTTCTGGCGTCGGTTCTAGCGATGGCTTATCCGGTGCCTTTTGGCCAGCCGGTTGAGCCGGGCAGCCGGATCAATCCCGAAGGCGAAATTGTCGACCTGGACGAAGACCGCGCCGAACGGATGACCGTGCCGGTCAGCATCGAAGGCAAGGGACCGTTTTCTTTCGTCATCGACACCGGCGCAGAACGGACCGTGATTTCGCGCAAGATCGCTGACAGACTGGCACTGGAGCGCGAAGATCCGGCTGCATTGATGAGCATTGCCGGCACCAGCATGGTTGACATGGTTTATGTGCCCAGCCTGACTCTGGGACAGAAAAGCTATAATGGCCTAATTTCCCCAGTCTTGGCCGCCCGGCACATCGGCGCCGATGGCATATTGGGCCTCGACGGCTTGCAGGACCAGCGCATCCTGTTTGATTTTGTCCTGAACCAGATTGTTATCGAAGATGCGGACGAAGCCCGCAACAGGCCAAAATCGCGTGAAATTGTGGTCACCGCCAAACGGCGGTCCGGCCAGTTGATCTTCACCGACGCCACGATTTCCGGAATCAAGGTCAACGTCATCGTCGATACCGGTGCGCAGGTTTCCATCGGCAATAAAATATTGCAAAAACGATTGCTCCGCCGGGCGAAAGAGTTGGGAGATGACAATCTGTTGATCGCTGTCACAGGCGAGACTTTGGGGGTGGAATTCGGCAGATTGCGCGAATTTCGTATCGGCCGCGCCCGCTTTGCCAGCCTTTTGGTAGCCTTCGCAGATGCGCCGCCGTTCGAGCGGTTCGGACTGACCGACCAGCCGACCTTGCTGCTGGGCATGGATGTGCTGCGCAAATTCGATCAGGTCGCAATCGACTTCCCCAAACGGAAAATCCATTTCCTGACCCCTGAAAATGCCCGGCTCCACATCGACAATCCGACGGGCACCCGAATCAGATCCTAACCGGATGTCGCTGCGATATCAGGGCGGACAGCCCCAAAGTTTGCCAAAACTTAGGCCAAAAACAGCTTTTCTAAAATAAAATGGATTAAACTGCCGCCTAGCAGCTGCCTGTTTCTGGCGTCAACGCCCGCATCGGGACCTCTGTCAAGCTTCCCAAGGCCTCGCGGCAGAAAGGACTGGGAACCAGCAAGGTCAACTCTGGCGTTTCTGGCCAGCTCTCCACGAAAATAGGTTCAACCATACCTTTTATCGGCGCGGGCCACGCAATCATCGGAGAGCCGGATAATTTCGAAACGCGCAATATCCTGTCAGGGACCGCCAGCAGCCATCTGCTTCTGGGTAAGCAAAGCTCGCTGACCGCCTCTTATTCCCATCAACAGTCCGCTTGGTCCAGCATTGGCGAGAGCCAAAGCATCAATATGGGTTTGGGACCAATCTTACCCGCTCTGTCCTTATCGGCTTTGACGGCGCCGTCGGCCTGTCGGATGCCGCGCCGGACGCGAGTGTAAGACTCAAACTTCACGTGGAGACCTGCTCGTGGCCTTGCGCGCAATTCGCTTTCCTGCAGCTTGCCTATTCTTTTAAACTAGCACCATGGCCCTGCGACATCATATTCAATCTAGTGTGTACAACTCGGCGTTGGGCTGGACAGCTCTTATGTCCCTGAATGCGTTCTCTATCGAAAAGAAGGAGGTTGAACTTATAACAAAATAGCCGGTCTCAGCGGCTACCGGCTTTTCTGCTTTAGGGGGTATGACCCGAGCCATATCTCATTGGTGATGTAATTATCGCGACACTCATATGACGCTCCCCAGCTGTCTGAACCAATTGCTGACCAGCTGGCTATGTAGACGCTTCCAGACAGAACACCGGTTCCCCATCTCCGCTTTTCCACTGAGGATATTTTTGCATGCTGGCAACAAATAGCGGCGAGGCGAGATGGCCGCCGAGCCATTGCTGCAAGGCTGGCAGCGGCAATTGGTCGAACCAGGCACGGTCATTGTTGGCGAACTGGCGGACGAAGGGGAATATTGCGTGATCGGCTAGGGTGGGTATAACTCCCATCAGCTGTCCTGACACCTGAATCAGGCTATCGAGCTTTTCGAGAAAGACCAGTCCGGCAGCACGATGGTCCATCACATCGACATTTTCGTAACGGCTCGGATATTTATAGCGGTCGAGATCATCTTTGAACGAGCCATCGGCTTCCGCGATCAGCGCCGTTTCATCCGCATTTTTCAGCAGCCAGTTTCCCGGGTCGCTGGCTTCCAATGCCCAATGCATGATCGCTAGACTTTGATCAATCACTCGTCCGTCGGGCAACAGCAGCACCGGAACGGTTGCCTTGGGCGAGGCGGCGATCATCTCTCCGGGCTTCTCGCGCAGCACGACCTCGCGCAGGCGGACCGGAGTCTCGCTGATCAGCAGTGCCATCCGCGCGCGCATCGCATAGGGACAGCGCCGGAAACTGAAGAGGACCGGCAGATCGGTCATTCGGTGCCGAGATGTTGCCTACCCTCGGAGGCGGCTTTCTCGACCTGGCGCTGGCGTTCGCGATAGCGCGCGCGCTGTTCGTCACTGCGCTCGTGAATGCAATGCGAGCATGCTTCGCCGGGGACATAATCGGGCGAGGCGCGATCGGCAACATTCAGAGGCATCCGACAGGCATAACATTGACCATAGTCGGCTTCGCGCAGCCCGTGGCCCACGGCGACCCGCTGGTCGAACAGGAAACAGTCGCCCTGCCAGAGGCTTTCCGTTTCGGGCACATGTTCCAGATATTTCAATATGCCGCCTTTGAGATGCTGAACATCATCAAAGCCCCGCGCCTTTACATAAGCGGTCGCTTTTTCGCAGCGGATACCGCCGGTGCAGAACATAGCTATTTTCGGTTTTGCCTCGGGATCCTGACGGAGCTGATCGGCAAAACCGTCGAACCAGGCCGGAAAGTCGCGGAAGGATTCGGTGTTCGGATTGATCGCGCCGTCAAAGCTGCCGATCGCCACTTCATAGGCGTTGCGCGTGTCGATCACTATCGTGTTGGGATCGGCGATCAGATTGTTCCAGTCGGCTGGGTCGACATAAGCGCCCTTTTCGGTGGCGGCGTCGACACCCTCGACGCCCATTGACACTATCTCTTTCTTCAGTCGAACTTTGATCCGCAGAAATGGCATCGCACTGGCCTCGGAATATTTGACCTCCAGATCGCCAAAACGGGGCAGCAATCGCAGACCGTCAAGCACCGCATCAATGTCGTCCGGTGCACCGGCAATGGTGCCATTGATCCCTTCATAGGCTAACAAAATCGTGCCCTTGAGGTCATGCTCTTCGCACAAAGCGAGTACTTGCAGACGCAGGGCGGCAGGATCATCGACCACGGCAAAATGATAGAGCGCGGCGACTTTTACGGGAGATGCAGATTCTATCATGGCACCGCATATAGGATGGTTGCGCGGTAAATTCCAATAGAGCTGCTTGCATAGCGAGAATGTTCATAGCATAGCGGCTCTATGGTTCCCCTTCTGTTCGCCAAACATCACTTTGATATCGTGGCTCCCGCCGCGCTTTACTGGCCGGCAAAAAATGCCCTGCTAGTGGCTGATCTGCATCTGGAAAAAGCGAGCTTTTATGCTCGACAAGGCCAGATGCTGCCGCCCTATGACAGTCAGGCGACGCTATCCGCACTGGCCGATCTGATCGACATAACGGGTGCGGCGACGGTTTTCTGTCTCGGCGACAATTATCATGATGGCGGCGGTGAAGCGCGGCTGGAACCGGAGGCGGCGAAACGGCTCGCCGCTATGACCACCGCGCTGGAATGGATCTGGATCACCGGCAATCATGACCGCGATGTTGCCGGGCTTTGGGGCGGTTCGGTGGTCGACGAGTGGGCCGGCGAGGGCTTAGCACTCCGCCATGAGGCCACAGCGGGCAGCCACCTGCCGGAAATATCGGGCCATTATCATCCCAAGATCCGCATTGCCGTCCGCGGCCACCATGTTTTGCGGCGCTGTTTCGTTCGCGGCTACCATCATCTGATCCTGCCTGCTTTCGGGTCTCTGACCGGTGGCATGGCGGCCCATGATCCGGCGATTGAAGCCTGCGTCGGCGGACCGGCAGAGGCGATCATCGGTCTCAAGGACAAACCGGTGCGCTTCCCGCTGCCGTTTGCCAACAGGGTGATAGAAAAGGTCGATAACAGGCAGTTCGCATTGCCTCTGGTCCCACAGGCCAGTGACTGCTAACGGTCCGGTGATGGATCGATTCAAACCCTATCGTGACCAGCTTGCTGCGCTGGAAAAAGCAGGACGCAAGCGACAGCTATCGGTGCCAGCGGGCAAGGATTTTTCTTCGAATGATTATCTCGGACTGTCCCGCAGTCCGTTCCTGAAAGAGGCCGCACAGACCGCCATGGCCAATGGCGTTGCCCACGGCTCAGGCGGATCAAGACTGCTCGGCGGCAATCACCCGGAACATGAGGCTCTCGAGAGTTTTGCCGCGCAACATTACGGCGCAGAAGCTAGCCTGTTCTTCGGCTCCGGATTTGCCGCCAATAGCGCGCTGTTCGCGACCCTGCCGCAGACCGGCGATCTGCTTCTCTATGATGAGCTTATCCATGCCAGCGTCCATGACGGCATGAAGCTGGGCCGCGCCGGGTTCACGGCCTTCCCGCACAATGATTGCAACGCGGTCGAACAGGAAATTCGGGCGTGGCGCGCATCCGGCGGCACAGGAACCGTGTGGATCGCGGTGGAGAGTCTGTACAGCATGGATGGCAACCGGGCGCCGCTGACCGATCTCGCGCAAATTGCTGATGCACATGATGCGATGCTGGTGATCGACGAGGCCCATGCCGTCGGCGTGTTTGGCAAAGGCGGCATCGGTCTTTCTGCCGATATTGGCAGACAGGAAAATGTTATCATATTGCGTACCTGCGGCAAGGCGCTGGGCGGCGAAGGCGGGCTACTCACTATGCCGAAAGTCTTGCGCGAATTTTTTATAAATCGCGCCCGGCCCCTCATCTTTTCCACGGCGCCCAGCCCGCTAACCGCGCATCTAGCCCATCAGGCGATTGCCCATATCGCCGACAATCAATGGCTACAGACCGAGATGGCGGATCATATCGCCCTTGCCCGCAGCTGTTTGTCCGACCTGCGTCTCAGCGACGGACAGGATAGCCATATATTCCCTGTCATAATTGGCGAAGACCGGCTGGCCGTGGCCGTGGCGCAAAGGCTGCAGGGCCAGGGGTTTGATGTCCGAGCCATTCGCCCGCCGACGGTGCCAGCCGGAACCGCGCGTCTGCGCATTTCGCTGACGCTGAATGTGACACAGGACGATATTCGGGATCTCTCGACCGCATTGCGGGAAGCGCTGACACTGGCCGAAGCAGCATGAGCGGGACATTTGTCATCACCGGCACCGATACCGATATCGGCAAAAGCGTTTTTGCCGCGGCGCTGACAGCGGCCCTGGGCGCCAGCTACTGGAAACCGGTCCAAGCGGGACTCGCAGACGGGACCGACAGCGAGACGGTCGTGCGCATCGGCGGAGTCGATCCTGCCCGGATATTGTCGGAACGCTTCCGGCTACAAATTCCCGCCTCTCCGCATTTTTCGGCGGCGCAGGAAGGCATTGCTATTGAGCTGCGCGATTTTGTCATCCCGCAGGTCGATGGCCCGCTGATCATCGAGGGCGCGGGCGGAGCGCTGGTTCCGGTCAATCCGGAACTGCTGTTTGCTGATCTCTTTGCCGATTGGGCGCTGCCGGTGATCATCGTCGCCTCGACCAAGCTTGGAACGATCAACCACAGTCTGTTGACCATTGAGGCTCTGCGCAGCCGCGGCGTGATCATCCACGGCATGGCTTTCATTGGTCCGGAAAATAGCGATAGCGAGCAGACCATTTGCCGGATTGGCAACGCTCGCCACCTTGGGCGATTGCCGATCATCGACCATCTCTCACCAGAGTCCCTGAAAACGGACTTTGATGCGCATTTCAACATTGCGGATTTTTCGTCATGAGCATCAATATCTGGCACCCGTTCACGCAGCACGGTCTCGGCGAGCCGATCCCGGAGATCGCGCGCGCCGAGGGCGCGTCCCTCTATCAAGCAGACGGCGCCAGGATCATAGACGCGATATCGAGCTGGTGGGTGCAGACCCATGGCCATTGCCATCCCAAAATCGTCGCTGCGATTCAGGATCAAAGCGCCAGGCTCGACCAGATGATCTTTGCCGGATGGACGCACGAACCGGCCCGAGAGCTAGCTGTGGGACTGTCGAATTTTCTGCCCGATTCACTCGAGCATATTTTCTTTTCCGACAGCGGTTCCACGGCGGTCGAAGTCGCACTCAAAATGGCGCTTGGCTATTGGCATAATCGGGGCGAAGCGCGCCAGAAAATCCTAGTCATGGAACATAGCTATCATGGCGATACGGTCGGCGCGATGTCGGTCGGTTCGCGCGGTGTTTTCAATCAGGCTTATGAACCGCTGCTTTTTGATGTTGGCACCATATCTTTCCCGGAAGCAGGCGCTGAACAGAAAACGCTCGACCAGCTGGAGGCCTATTGCAAAGACCGCCAGAATCCGCCGGCCGCTTTGATCGTCGAACCGCTGATTCTCGGTGCGGGCGGCATGAAAATCTACAGTCCCGCAATATTGACGCAAATGGCGGCAATCTGCCGAGCGCATGATGTGCTGTTTATCGCAGATGAAGTGATGACCGGCTGGGGTCGAACCGGCACCGTCTTTGCCTGTGAACAGGCGGACGTCGAACCGGATATATTGTGCTTGGCCAAGGGTCTGACCGGCGGCGTCATCCCGCTAGCCGTGACCGCTGCCACAAATGCCATTTATCAGGCACATTTTTCCAAAGATCGCGCGCAGATGTTTTTCCACTCCAGCAGCTTTACCGCCAATCCGATTGCCTGTGCGGCAGCCAATGCCAATCTCGCTATCTGGCGCGAAGAGCCGGTTCAGGACCGGATCGACGGCATCATTGCCTGCCATAGCGGCTTTTCCGACAGGCTGAAGCAAAAATCAAACATTAGCGGATTGCGCCAGTGCGGAACCATTTTGGCGTTAGAAATCGACGATGGTGCGGGCGACTACATGTCTGATCTGGGCCCGATGTTGCTCGCCTTTTTTCGCGATCGCAACATATTGCTTCGACCCCTGGGCAATACAATATACGTCATGCCGCCATATTGCATCACTCTCGAGGAACTTGCATCCATTTATCGCGTTATTGAAGAAGCTATCGACTATTTCGGCAATTCCTGAACCTCAAGCTTGAGAAAGTTTTTTGCATAAGCCCGGAAAAGCGGCCAAGGACAGATCATGGAAATAGTTGACTCTCTAATGGTAAAAATTGCGCTGATCGGCCTGCTCGGGATCGGCGCGCAATGGATTGCCTGGCGGACGGGTCGTCCCGCCATTGCCCTGATGCTGATTGTCGGCATTATCGCTGGACCGGTGCTCGGCATCATTGATCCCGCACGCGATTTTGGCGCGCTGCAGGAGCCGATCATCAAACTGGCGGTCGCGGTGATCCTGTTTGAAGGCGGACTCAGTCTGAACTTCCGCGAACTGAGACAGGCGGGCGGGGCAGTATCGGCGATGGTGCTAATTGCGGGACCTATTGCCTGGGTGCTGGGCACCGCAGCGGCACATTATGGGGCCGGCCTGTCGTGGGAAATATCAGCCTTGCTCGGCGGCATCATGATCGTCACCGGTCCCACCGTGGTTGGTCCGATGCTGCGCACGCTGCGCGTGCCGTCGCGGGTTCGCAACATCCTGAAATGGGAAGGCATTGTGAACGATCCGATTGGCGCGCTGCTCGCCGTCGGCATCTACGCCTATATTACCTACGAAGGAGCCAATGCCAATATTGCCGTGATCAGCATGGACGTGCTTGCCGCAAGCTTCGTTGCCGGATTGATCGGTGCAGGGCTTGGATTCGCCATCACCTGGCTGTTTCCCAGAGGGCTGGTTCCGGAATATCTGAAGGCTCCCTTTCTGCTGGTTACGGTGATCGCCGGTTTCGTCATCGCCGATCTGATCAAGCATGAAACCGGTTTGATCACGGTTACGGTGATGGGCATTGTCATGGCCAACCGGCAAATCTATTCGAGTCAGGCGCTCTACCGGTTCAAGGAAGATCTGGCGGTACTTCTGATTTCGGGCGTATTCATCATTCTTTCCGCGACGCTGGACTGGGAAACGGTGCAGCAGTTCCGGCCGCAATTTGTCATTTTCCTGATATTGCTTCTGTTCGTGGTGCGCCCCGTCTCGGTACTGGTCGCGCTGCTGTTCAGTTCGGTGCCGTGGCGCGAACGCTTGTTTATCGCCTGGATCGCGCCGCGCGGTATCGTCGCGGTCGCGATCACCGGTCTGTTTGCGATTCGCCTAGTCGATCACGGCTTTCCGGGAGCCGAAGCGCTTGTTCCGCTCAGCTTTGCCGTCGTTATCGCGACGATTTTTGCGCACGGCTTTTCCGCCGCATGGGTCGCCGAGCGACTAGGGATTTCGGAAGGGAAAGGCGAAGGCGTTTTGATCGCCGGGGCCAATCGCTGGTCGATCGCTCTGGGCAAAATGCTCAAATCTCTCGATATCGATGTCCTGATCACGGACAATAGCAAATTTGCCTTGCGCCGGGCGCGCGGCGAAGGCCTGGCGATCCGCCATGGTGACGTGCTTGACGAGGCCCATAATGACAATATCGACATGGGTGAGTTTCAACATCTTATCGCCGCCACCGACAATGACAGTCAGAACCAACTGATCACCGCAGATCTCGGCCCGGAAATGGGCTATGAACAAATCAGTCGGCTGGCCAATGACGGACAGAGCAAAAGCCGGGTTGGGCATGGCCGATTATTATTCGAATCCGGCGTGGATTTTGGCACTTTGCTTGACCGCGATCTGGCTGGCTGGCGATTCAGCAAAACCAATATCACCGAGAAATTCACCGCCGAAGATTATCGCAAAAATCTGGAAGAAGACGAAGAACCGCTGGCCGTTTTCAAGCCCGATCGGCGGCTATTGTTTTTTGCCACCGATGCCGGGCCGGTCATCGAAGATGGCGATGTCGTCGTAAGCTATGTCGCGGCCGATACACCGGAAGAACGCAAAGCCGACCGAACGGCCAAAGAGAATGAAAAGAACGGCGAGAGCTGACTATGTAGCCCGTACCGCTCGGGCACCGAACAGAGCCGTGCCGACCCGGATATGGGTAGCGCCGAGCTTTATCGCGCTTTCAAAATCTCCAGACATTCCTATGCTGAGTCCGTCGAGACCCCGGTCTCGGGCGAGCTTGGCAAGCAACGCGAAATAGGGAACCGGGTTCGCATTGTCCGGAGGAACTGCCATCAATCCAGCCACTGCTATGCCGGCTGTTCGGGCCTGCGCGAGTAACTCGGGAACGGCCTTGATATCGCAGCCGCCTTTTTGGGATTCTTCGCCGATATTGACCTGCAGAAAACAAGCTATGCGGCGGTCCTGCCGGTCCATTTCCTTAGCCAGTGCCTTGACCAAAGAAAGCCGGTCGAGTGAATGGATATAGTCAAACAAAGCCACTGCTTCTGCCGCCTTGTTCGATTGCAACTGGCCGATCATATGGAGCTGGATGTCAGGATAGTCCCCTTTCAAGGCGGGCCATTTCTCCATCGCTTCCTGCACCCGATTTTCTCCGAAGACGCAATGGCCAGCCTCTAGCAGCGGCCGGATTTCATCGCTGCTGCGGGTTTTGGACACCGCGATAAGCGCGATATCGGATGGTTTGCGGTCTGCAATTCGGGCCGCCTTTTCGATCTTGCTGCGAATGTCCTTGAGTGGTGGGTTTGCCAAATGTGAATCTCTCTCAATCATTCTCTTTCGCCAAGCATGCGTCTATAGGCTTGCTTATGTTGCAAGACCAGCCCTGCCCCGTTTTGTCGAACTCGAGAAGGTCGGCGCTGCCCCGGATATGGTTGTTTACCGACGAGCGAAATGATGCGCTTCTCGAGCATGCCATCCAGCGCCTACCGCGCTGTAGCGGAATAGTCTTTCGCCACTATCATTTACAGGAAGCATCGCGCCGGACGCGGTTTGAAGCGGTCAAAAAGCTTGCCCAGCGCCGCGGACATATTTTGTTTCTGGCCGGATCACCAGCACTGGCCAAGCGCTGGCGAGCCAACGGCGTGCATGGTCGTTTACGGCGGCGGTCTAATATGGGTCGGCTGCTGCTCAGCGCGCCGGTCCATGATGCCAGGGAAATCCAGCAAGCGAACCGCTCTGGCACTGACGTTTTTTTTCTGTCGCCGGTTTTTTCTACTCGGTCGCACCCTAGTCAGCATCCGCTGAATCACGCGCAGGTCCGGCGTCTGGCCGCATTGTGCAACGGCGCAGTCGTATTTCTGGGCGGCATGGACCAGCATCGCTATCGGGCACGCAAGAACCACCTGACCCATGGCTGGGCGGCGATCGATGCTTTCAGCTGATTCTAATGATTAGAAACGGAACTGGGTTCCGACATAGACCGCTTGGCTGTCCTGACGATTATCGGTCAGCGGAGCCATCCGGTCGCGCTCATTGTTGATCCGGACACCAGCGGTCACGTCCAGATTACGGGTCAGCGAATAGCTGCCCCCCACATCAAGCGTATAATCTTTTTGGCTGGCATCCAGTGCGCGCGGCGCGGCGTTGATCGGCGCGCTGGCATCAATCGACATACGCGGGTTGAAGCGGCTCTTCTTGCCCGAATCTTCCTCGCCCAGCATTCTTTCTGTACCAATTTCCGAAAGGTCGGGCAGATTGCCACCCAGTTTCTTGACCGGAATCGCAAAGCTCTTCAGGCCTTTCGCAGAGCCGAGACTATAAGAGACGGGGGCAATTTTCGCTGCAGTCATTACACCCGATCCGGGTGCGGCAGCGAGGATATTTTCACGAATGGAAACGGCGTCCGACTTCTGGCGAACCACTACGGTGACCGAACGTTCTCCGTCCCGCGTCCCGCCAGATGGCGTGAATTTGAAGCTGGCGTTGCCGCGCAAGGTGCTGAGATTATATTTCGCTACAAGGTCGGGGTCGGCACCCGCCACGGTAAAGGAACCAATCGATCCCAATGTTTTCAGGGATACCATCCCGTCATCGCTGGAAAGCACTTTCGCCAGAGCAGGGGTCATAGCAAGGCCAGATATCGCGAGTCCCGTCGCTAACCAACCGAAATGACTGCCCTTTTTCGTCATAATGAAGCCGATTCCCCTTTTTATGCTTGTGGGTATAACAAGATCTGCCCATCTGCACGAGTCAACATATTGTTTTTGTCCTCTTTTCTCAAACTAGCGCCCTTCTGTTGCAGTTCGGATACGCTTTTATCCGTACATCACGTCCCGGCCTAGCATGAAAAAGATGAACCCAACATGATTTTGAGGCCATTCAACTGGGGTTCACTCGATGCTGCACAAGAGTGAAACATGCGCTTGTGCTTGCCCCTTGCGGCAAAGCATTTATAGAGAGCGCAGAAATAATATCATGTCCGGAACAAATCCTGCAAAAAAGATTTCGTATCGGCGCAAAATGCAACCAGGAGCGCTTCATGTCCCGCCTCAAACCATCTCTCTTCCTGCGATCTGCAACCGCTAGCCTGCTGGCTTTGTCTCTGCTGTCTGCCTGTGGAGGCAAGGAGCGGCCGCAAGCCGATATTGCCGCCTCGCAGGTTACGACCATAGGCGTGAATAGCTATTTGTGGCGTGCCTCGCTTGATGCGCTGTCATTCATGCCGCTAACCCAGACTGACAGCAATGGCGGCGTAATTCTGACCGACTGGTATGTGAACCCTGAAAATCCTGGCGAGCGGATCAAAATCAATGTCTCGATCCTCGATCAGGATTTACGCGCAGATGCCTTGCGAGTCGCGGCATCTCGACAAGTTGCCGCCAATGGCACTTGGGTGGATGCCCCGGTCAAGGCAGCGACAACGCAGAAACTGGAACAGATCATCCTCACCAAGGCCCGCGACTTGCGGCGCAGTGCGATCACCAACTAATCTTTTCTGCCATATAATGGGGCCGCAATGACCGATCAGCGATTCAATCCACTGGCGGCGGACAAACGCTGGCAAACGCGCTGGGCGGAATCGCGCGTGTTCGAGGCGGACGACGCGAGCAGCAAGCCGTGCAGCTATGTGCTCGAAATGTTTCCCTATCCTTCGGGCCGCATTCACATGGGCCATGTCCGCAACTACACCATGGGCGACGTACTCGCCCGGTTCCGGCGGATGCAAGGCTATGAAGTACTGCACCCAATGGGTTGGGACGCCTTTGGCATGCCGGCGGAAAATGCCGCGATGGAAAAGAAGGTCCATCCCGGCGAATGGACAAGAGACAATATCGCGTCGATGCGTAGCCAACTGAAAACGCTCGGTTTTGCCTTTGACTGGAGCCGTGAACTGGCTACCTGCGACCCGGATTATTATGGCCACGAGCAGGCGCTATTCATCGATCTGTTCGAAGGAGGTCTAGTCTATCGCAAGGAATCGCCGGTCAACTGGGACCCCGTCGACATGACCGTGCTCGCCAACGAGCAGGTGATCGATGGCAAGGGCTGGCGTTCGGGCGCTCAGGTCGAAAAACGCAAGCTCAGCCAATGGTTTCTAAAGATTACCGATTTTGCCGAGGATTTGCTGGCTGGACTGGGTGACCTCAAAGGCTGGCCCGAAAAAGTGCGCCTGATGCAGGAAAACTGGATCGGCAAGTCGCAGGGTCTGCAATTCCATTTTGCCTTGGCGGAACCGCAGGACGAGATCGCGACGGTCGAGGTCTTTTCAACGCGGCCGGACACGATCTTCGGCGCGAGTTTTATCGCGCTGGCGGCCGACCATCCGCTGACCCGGCAACTGGCAGAAACGAACACGGTGCTCGCGGCCTTTGCCGAAGACTGCAAAGCCGGCGGAACCACGGCTGCCGAGCTGGAAACGATGGAAAAGAGAGGTTTTGATACCGGCCTGATCGTCACCCATCCGCTCGATCCGGACTGGCAATTACCCGTCTATGTCGCCAATTTCGTGCTGATGGATTATGGCACTGGCGCCGTATTCGGCGTGCCCGCCCATGACCAGCGAGATCTCGACTTTGCCCGGAAATATGATCTGCCGGTCAAACGCGTGGTTTCTGATGGGGAGAAAACAAGCGCACTATTTACCGGCGACGAGGCCTATACCGGACCCGGCACGATCGTGAATAGCGCATTTCTCGATGGCATGACCATTGAAGCTGCCCAGAAGATGATCATCGAGCGCGCTGACTCAGAAGGCTGGGGAAAGGCCCAGACCACCTGGCGGTTGCGCGACTGGGGTGTTTCGCGCCAGCGCTATTGGGGCACGCCGATTCCGATCATTCATTGCGACGATTGCGGTCCGGTCCCTGTGCCGAAAGATCAGTTGCCGGTCGTGCTTCCCGAAGATATCGACTTTGAAACACCGGGCAATCCGCTGGAACGCCACGCCAGCTGGAAACAGATCGACTGCCCCAAATGCGGCGCGGCGGCGCGGCGCGAAACCGATACACTTGATACTTTTGTCGACAGCAGCTGGTATTTCCTGCGCTTTGCCAGCCAGCCGAATGACCGGTCCTTTGACCCGGATGTGTTGAAAAAATGGCTGCCGGTGACGCAATATATCGGCGGCGTGGAACATGCGATTCTGCATTTGCTCTACGCGCGATTCTGGACGCGGGCGCTGGCGAGTATCGGTAAGCTGGATTTTGTCGAACCGTTCGAAAGCCTGTTCACCCAGGGCATGGTGACGCACGAAACCTACAAGCATGGCGATGGTAGCTGGCTCTCCCCGGACGAGGTGGAGAAAAACGGCGCCGACTGGATGTTGATTGTCGACGGATCAGCTGTAACCGCTGGTCGAGTCGAAAAAATGTCGAAGTCGAAGAAAAATGTCGTCGACCCTGATCCAATCATCGAACAATATGGGGCCGATGCGGTGCGCTTCTTCATGCTCTCCGACAGCCCGCCGGAGCGCGATCTACCCTGGTCAGAGGCCGGCATTGAAGGCAGCTGGCGCTTTATGAATCGGCTGTGGCGCTTGTTCATTACTGTGACGGATAACGCCAATGCACTTGCTGGCGAGGACAAGGCGCTGAGACGCAAACTCCACCAGACGATCGCTGGAGTCGCCGGAGACGTCGAAGCATTGTCGTTCAACAAGGCAGTCGCCAAGATTTTCGAACTGGTCAATCTGATCGAGAAATCCCCACCCTCTGCGGACCGGACTCTGGCAATCAAGTCGCTTGCCCGGATCGTGGCCCCGATGGTCCCGCATATTGCCGAAGAAGCTTGGTCGCTGTTTGGCGAGACGGATCTGATCGCCAACGCACCATGGCCGGACGTCGATGACAGCCTGCTGGTCGAGGATGAAGTGACGATTGCTATACAGGTGCGCGGCAAGCTACGCGATACAATTACCGTTGCCAAGGGCAGCAGCAAAGAGCAACTTGAAGAGCTTGCCCTGGCATCCGAGAAGGTGCAGCGTAGTCTCGACGGGGCTGAAATTAAAAAGGTGATTGTCGTGCCCGACCGACTGGTCAATATCGTAATATGAGGGATATGTTTGCCCGGCTCACCCTGATGGTGACATTGTCAGCGATACTCGCTGGCTGCAATTTGCGGCCGCTCTATGCCGGCGGGACTGCTGGCGTTGTCGCTCAGCAACTAGGCAATGTCGAGATTGAGCCGATTGCTGGCAAGGCCGGGTGGTTGACGCGCAATGCGCTCAAGGATCAGCTCGAAGCGTTTGAAGGGCAACAGGCAAAATACCGCCTGACGGTTGTATTAGAAGACAAGATTGCCGGATTTGGCGTGCGCAGCGACGACCGGATCACGCGCGAGCGCAGAACCTTGCGCGCCCGCTATCAGCTGGTCCGCCTGGCAGATTCGGTCGTCGTGCTGGATGCAACGGCGGGTTCGGATGCCGGTATCGACGTGGTATCCTCGGAATATGCGACTCTGGCCGCGGAAGATACGGCGCTGGAAAACCTGGCGGCCCGCGTTGCCAATCAGATTGTAATCCGGCTTTCAATCTTTGCCCGGGCCGAGGCAAACGCGTCGCCGCAGCCATGAAGGCAAAGCCGGAAGACATTGTCAGACGCTATCATGCCGGCTCCGATCAATTTCGACTAATTCTTTTGTGCGGGCCCAATGTCACCCGCTGTCAGGCGCTGGTCGAGGAACTGGTCAAACCGCTGGTTCAATCCGCAGAACGGGTCGATCTGACCATAGGCGATATCAGCGATAGTGCCGCTACGCTAAACGATGAAGCCAACTCCGCCTCGCTGTTTGGCGACAAACGTTATCTTGTGTTGCGCTTGAATAGCGGCGAAGCGGTCCGGGCGACTGCGGCGATCGAGAATCTTTTGGCGAGCAAGACCGCTGGCGATCCCGTGTTCGTCATTGCACCCGGCATGGGCGATAAAACCGCGCTCGCGAAGACCATCATAAGCGCGCGGGATGCATTGATCGCTACCTGCTATGAGACGACGCCAGAACAGGCGACGGCAGCCATCCTGACCATGGCCAAGGTGGAAGGCCTGCTGCTGAGGCGGGAAATGTCCCAGGAGATCGCCGCGCTAACCAGCAATGATCTGGTGCTGGCGCGGATGGAGGTGGAAAAAATCGCGCTATATTTGGATGCGACTCCCGAAAATCCGCTGGCACCGGAAGCCAATATTCTGCTCTTGCTCGGCGCCGAAAATGACGAAGAAGATATTAACCTGCTGATTCACGCTACGCTCAATGGAGATGCGGCCCGGTTGGCGAAGGAGATCGCCGCTGCGCGCGCGCAGGGTATCAGCGAGATTGGCCTGATCCGGATCATGCTCCGTCATCTGACTAAACTTGCCGAGCTACGCAGCAAGGTCGACAAAGGTGGCAATATCGATTCCATTGCCGGACATCCCAGCGTCTTTTTCAAAGAACAAAAACATTTCAAGCGACAACTGCGAATCTGGTCGTCCGCCAATATCGCGCGGCTGATCGAGCGGGTTTTACAGCTGGAGATCAAGATGAAAAGCAGCGGTCAACCGGACCAGGTGCTACTGGAGGAAGAATTGCTGCTGATTGCTCGGAAAGCGGCCAGCAGTCGTTAGTTCACTCATTCATAGTCAGCGGTGATCGCAATCAGGCCGCGAAACTGCCCGCTGGCGTCACTCCGAACGCGCAATTGTCCTCCAAAAGAAAAGGACTGTCGTCCGGCCTAATCCAGTCTGGCGAGTTTCGGTAGATTGGTTTCAAGCCTTTCCAGTTCCGCCATCGAACCATTGGGGCCGCTCAGCTGAATCGGCTTTAGGAGGAATATCCGCACGCTCCGGCCCGGTTCGCCGGTCAAACGACCTTCGCCATGCAGCGCCATCCCGCCCAGATTGGCGATGCTGCCGCGAATACGCAGGTCACCAGACATTGGATCGATGCTTACTATTCCGCCACTGCTGCTAAGCAAGGTCAGGCGCGAAAAATCTAGATCGGCCGTAATTTCAATCTGCAACGGAATTGCCGGCTTCCCGGCAGCCGCTTTGGAAAGACTGTGCGGTTCGAAGCTGGCGGCACACAGGCGGCATTGAGCATGCGATTCCCCAGGCAGGAATGCCAGACCTGCAGTCATGGTTACCCCGATCAGCATGGATTTTATGACCATCTTCATAGTCGTCTATTTTGCCCATATATACCTGCTGTCCGATTAATTACTGCGTCTATCCGGGACGATTCTCTTTGCCAGATGCCTTGACCGCCTGCGATGGAACGCCCATTTGACAGAAATGGAAAAAACAATCTTGAACGACGAACAATGGCGGCAGCAGCTGTCGCCGGAACAATATCATGTGCTTCGCGAAGCAGGTACCGAGCGGGCTTTTACCGGATCGTTGAACGCTGAATATCGCGACGGTGAATTTTTCTGTGCCGGTTGCGGGAGCAAATTGTTTGAATCACAAAGCAAATTTGACAGCGGTTGCGGCTGGCCAAGCTTCTCCGCGCCCGCAGATCCAGAAGCAGTCACCGAGATAGAAGACAATAGCCTCGGTATGCGCCGGGTCGAGATACGCTGTTCCAACTGTGACGGT
Source organism: Sphingomonadales bacterium (assembly GCA_013204445.1). Classification (GTDB taxonomy): domain Bacteria; phylum Pseudomonadota; class Alphaproteobacteria; order Sphingomonadales; family Sphingomonadaceae; genus Parasphingorhabdus. The sequence goes on along the minus strand of JABMNS010000007.1, from coordinate 14,904 downwards.
CATCTTGGTCATGTTTTTCCCGACGGACCAGTCGAAACCGGTCTCCGTTATTGCATGAATAGCGCCGCGATGGCGTTCGAACCCAAGCCAGAATGATTTTTTCTGTGCTTCCCCGTTCAGCGTGCAGTAAGGCGCCAGCATGCTAGAAAATCTAAAATATAGCGGATAATGGACGGATCAATATGGCACGGGGCAAAAAGCGCAGCAAACAGCAGGGACCAGTGCGCAAATGGCTCTGGCGGCTGATCAAGGCCGGCCTAGTGGTCGGGTTTCTCGCCGCGATTGCGTTGGTGGTTGCCATCTTGGTTGTCCGCTCCTCTCTCCCCGGCTTCGAGGATCTGAAATCTTCTCCCAATGGCCAGATGATCCGGGTGCTGGATGTGAACGGCAAGGAGCTGTTTTCCATGGGGCCGAGCTACGGCGAGTGGCTGCAATATGCAGATATCCCGGACGTGATGAAATCCGCAATGGTCGCTGTCGAAGACCGGCGCTACGAGAGTCATCCGGGCGTTGACCCGATCGGCATCGCCCGTTCGCTCCAGGTAAGGGTGCAGCGCGGCAACTGGGCCCAGGGCGGATCGACCATCACCCAGCAGCTGGCCCGGAACGTGTTTCTGAACAATAACCGGACATTTGGCAGGAAAGGACGAGAGATATTGCTCGCGCTGGCGATGGAACGAAAATTTTCCAAAGAGCAGATCCTCGAGCTGTACCTGAACAAGGTTTATTATGGCGGTGGTGCCTATGGCATTGACGCCGCATCTCGCCGGTTCTTCGCGCACAGCGCCAGAGAGCTCAACCTGGCCGAGGCAGCGATCATCGCCGGACTGGTGAAGGCCCCTTCCCGCTATTCGCCCACAGCCGATGCCAAGGCAGCGATCGGACGGGCCGGCGTGGTTCTCGAGGTGATGCAGGATGCTGGCGCGATCACCGCAGCAGAAGCGGCGGAGGCCTCACCATCTTCGGTCAAGCTCGCTCCCGAACCACGACAGAATAGTGTGCGCTATTTTACCGACTGGGCTCTGCCGCAACTGGATATGCTGATCGATGAGAGCGTGGAACCGCTTGAAGTCTGGACAACCTTAGATCTCGACATGCAACGCTCAGCTACGGCGGCTATCCAGTCTCAGGTTCCGGCTGGTGCACAAGGCGCGCTGGTGGCGATTGACCGCGATGGTGCGGTCCGCGCGATGGTCGGCGGAACGGATTATGTGACGTCCAACTATAACCGCGCAACGCAGGCGGTCCGTCAACCCGGGTCGGCCTGGAAAGTCTTTGTTTATATGGCGGCGCTGGAAGCCGGCTATACGCCTGATGATACAGTGACCGATGAGCCGATTACCATTGGCAACTGGACGCCCCGCAACAGCGGCGATCGCTATGCCGGCGACATTGACGTCCGCACGGCGTTCGCCTTTTCCAAAAATACCGTCGCGGCGGCGATCGGCAATGATATCGGCACTTCGTCCATTGCCAATATGGCGCGCCGTTTCGGTATAACCACCCAGATCAATTCCAACCCCTCTATGGTGCTGGGCACCTCCGATGTGCGGCTGCTCGACATGACCCGCGCCTTTGCATCGATCAGCGCCAAGGGCATCGCGATCACCCCATTCGGGATCACCAAGGTGCAAACTATGAAGGGTGATATTCTTTATCAGAGCAAATTTGACGGCAGCCGTGTGCTCGTGGACCCCTGGGTCGCTGCTGGGATCACAGACCTGATGCAGACCGCCGTAGCCACCGGCACCGGGCGGGCAGCACAAATTGGTAGGCCGGTTGCGGGCAAGACCGGGACAACGAGCAGCAACAAGGATGGCTGGTTTCTCGGCTTTTCCAGCGGGCTGACGACGGGTGTCTGGATGGGCCGTGATGATGCGAAGCCGGTTGGCGGATTGCAGGGAGGCCGGGCTCCGGCTGCGGCCTTCGCGCAGTTCATGAAAGTGGCCGTGGCCAATCGAAAGGTGGAGAAATTCGATACCGAGCTGGTCTTGCCAGAATGGCAATTGGAACCCGATGCAGATGAACTGTTCGGAGCGCCGGAAGACGGTATTTACGTGGACGAAAATGGTATGCCGATCGAAACAGGTCGTGGGGTCGAATATGATCTCGAAGGCGGCGAAGCCGCCGATGGCCCGCGTCTCGACCAGGATTGGATCGATTCGGTCCTGGGTCGCGGCGAAGACCCTGCTCCCCGCAAACCGGAACCTGCCAAAAAACCCAAACCGCAACCTCCCCAAAACCAGCCAGAATCCTTGCTTCCCGAAGCGGTCCGTATAGAACCGCAATAGCACTCCGGTTCAGTCAACCAGTTGGGATTGCCGTTCCGCTCCCACCATATGCAGGCCACGGCCATGATCCTTGAGCCAGCGATCAGCTGCCCGGCGATCCGATTCGTATATCTGGTCTAGCAAAGCATAAAATCGCCGACTATGATCCATATGCGTAAGATGGGCGACTTCATGCGCCACCACCGACCGGCGGACATGGGGTGGTGCCATGACCAGCCGCCAACTCAATCTGATCGACTGGCGACCGGAACAGCTGCCCCAGCGTCGTCGCGCATCGCCGACCGCCAGTCGCGGAAAATCTGTTCCGGCTCTCGTGCAATAAAATTGCAGATCATCGGCAAAAATCGTTCGAGCCTGGACCTTGAGCCAGCGAAGGATGCGGGACTCAACATGTTCAGCGGGGCCGCCCAGCAGGATTTCGTCTTCCACCAGCAGCGGTGCACGCGCAAATTCTGGCGACCATCTTATGATACACGGCTCCCCCAAAAAGGCTATCTGGCTGCCATCCTCTAACGTAACGGGAGGCACGGCTTCGGCAAAGCGGGCGTTGAGCCAATCGGATTTTGACTGGGCAAAGCGCAGCGCCTGATGTTCCGACGCGTAAGTGGGCACCGTCAGACGGACGACGCCCTTGACCGTATCCGCCGATACAATGATCGACCGAGCCTGCTTGGATCGTCGCAAATGGAGCGGATAGCTGACCCCGTCGAGGCTGATAGCGAGCGCTTCAGAACGCGTCGAGCTAAAGAGGCGCATCGAGAATATGCTGTTCAAGCGGTCCTGCTTTGCTTTCCGGTATTACCTTGCCACGAATCGACTGGCCAGCTGCATGGATCGTTTCACGGTCGCCGGAGACCAGATAATGCCATGCCGGTAACGGCAGGTTGCGGGCGCGCAGTTTATAGGCGCAGCTATCTGGCAGCCATTCAAATTCCTCGAGCTTGTTGCGAGTCAGCCGGACGCAATCGGGAACATGAAATTTCCGGTGGCGATAGTCGCTACACCGCGCGTCCTGGAGATCGAGCAATTTGCAGGCGATATTGGTCATATATATCTGACCGTCATCCTCATCTTCGGCTTTGAGCAAACAGCATTTACCACAGCCATCGCACAAGGCTTCCCACTGGCCGCGATCCAGCGATTCGAGTGGCCCTTCCCAGAACGGCTGATCGGAGCCTAGCGCACCCATCGGGTAATTTCGTCAGCGACATCTTGCGCCGTGCCATCATAAGGCAGCAGCGCCAGCGGCTCTCCCTCTGGTCCGAACAAATAGGCCTGCCGGCTATGATCGACGAGATATTCGCTCGATCCTTCGTCTTTCCGGATATCATAGATAATCAGATATTTTTCCGCGACTGCGGCAATTTCCTCCGCGCTTCCGGTAAGTCCAATAAGGCGCGGGTGAAAGGCGGAAACATATTGTTTCAACACGGCGGGTGTATCGCGCCCTGGATCGACCGATATGAAAATTGGCTGAATTTTCTGTATCAGCGCCGGGTTGGCTTTTTCCGCTTGCTTCAATCCCAGCATGATATTGGCAAGATCAACGGGGCAAACGTCAGGGCAATAGCTGTAGCCAAAATAGATGATGCGATATTGGCCCTTGAATTGTTGTTCCGAGGTTTTCCCTCCATCCTGGTTCGTCAGCGTAAAAGTGCCGCCGATATTCGCCCCAGCAAGCGACGGCTCCTCTGCCGCGCCGCCGTCAGACCCAGCGTTACAGGCAGCCATGAGTGTCAGTAACCCTGTAGCGAGGATCATTTTTGCGACATTTGTGATATTGTTCATTACGGTGCCAGACATGGTCTGCTAGTTGATCAATTTCAACAGATAATTGATAGGCAGCAATTGCAGTAGATCGGTGCCAATAGACACGGGTCAATATAACGGGGCTAAAAATGTTCAAGAGAAATCCTTCCGTCGCACACTCGTCCGGCCAGTTCCTCATTTTCCTGCGGCTTGCATGGCTTGCTGCCGTGGCGATTTCTTTTTCAGCTCCTGCCGCTGCTCAATTTTCGGACAGCTATAATTTTCTGAAAGCAGTCAAGGACCGCGATGGGGAAGAAGCAACAAAGTTTCTCAGCGAGCCAGGAACCGTAATCGTCAATACACGTGACTACACCACTGGCGAGACTGCCTTACATATTGTGGTAGAACGGCGCGATAATACCTGGCTGGGTTTCCTGCTGCAAAAAGGTGCCAATCCCAATCTCTCGGACAAAGAGGGTGTTACGCCGCTCATGCTCGCGGCCCAGCTTCGGTTTGTCGATGGCGTCAGAACCCTTTTGGCGAAACAAGCGAAGGTGGATGATACGAATAAACAAGGCGAGACCGCACTCATTCTTTCGGTCCACATCCGTGATACCGAACTGGTCCGCCTGCTTCTTGCAAACGGCGCCGACCCAGACCGGGCCGACACGCTCGCAGGTAAGTCAGCACGCGATTACGCACAGGAAGATCGCCGAGCTGCCCCCATATTGTCAGAAATTGAAAAAGCGGACTCCGACAAAAAACCGAAACCCGAAGGGCGGTTCTTTGGACCGGAAGGATAGTCGTCGATTGTTAACCGCCGGGCTCGTGCAGGCCGGAGGCGGGACTGATCCAGCCATCAGAGATCGCGACGCGCTGCATGGCACGGCGGGCTAGCCGCATGGTCTCTGTCTTGCGCCGCGCTGGCGCAAGCGCATTGGTCGCAGCCGAGCGTACCATTTCCGCATCATAGGCATCGGCAATGATCACCCCGGTGCGTTCAGGCAGGAAATCTGGTCCATCGACCGGCGAGGCATCAAATCCGATCGGCAAGGCCCAGTAGAAGCGGTCACAATAATCCAGATATTCGGTCCATTTGGCGTCGCCCAGCAAATCGCTCCGCGCCACCTTGATCTCGACAATGACAATTTGCCCCTTGGCATCAATCCCCATCAGATCCGCTCGGCGCCTGTTCCGCAAACTGACTTCGGACAACACCATGATATCATGGCGCAGAAACATTCTGGCCACGCCGCGGGCGACTGCCTGCGCGCCGGTCAACTCAGCCGGAGTCGTTAACAAGCCAAGCAAATCATTCATTATCATCATCAAACATGGCTAGAACATAAAAAGAACAAAATAAAGGCCCCCACGAGGGAGCCTCTATAAATTCGGTATTTTCCAGCGGCCTACTGATAGAAAATATGATTGTCTATCGTTGCCAGGCGCTTTAGGCTCCAGCCCGGAGAGACATAGCGTGCATGAAAGAATAGCGCGCCTTCCACCGAGCTTTCCCAGCCATCGTTCATCGCTATTTTGGCAATCGCCACTGCATTGCGCCAATGCCGGTTCCCGGTTTTGATCGGAGGCATTTTGCCACCGCGAATAAAGGAAAACTGGCTGCGCTGGAAAACCACGCCGCAGATGCTGTCCGGAAATCGAGAGGATTCGACGCGCGCCAGAACAACGCGGGCCACAGCAAGCTGACCCTGCAGCGATTCACCCTTGGATTCAAAATAGACGGTCCCGGCAAGACATTGCATTTCAGCATCGAGCGAACCGTCTACCGATTGTTGGCGGACCAGCTGCCGCAAGGACAGTGCGCCATCATCGATGAAACCGGAAATTTCGTCAAAATTCTGATCGGCCTCGCCATTGGCAATCTTGTCTGATTGCACAACATCCCGGGGAATTTCAGCGACAACTTCCTGTTGATCACCAAAAATAATGGCTTGATTGGACTGGTCATCTTCTAGCAGAGCCGGATCGATAAAAATCTCTGTTTCAGGTGTCTCATCGCTTGCTTCCAACGCGAAGGACACATCGGTGACGGACAAAGCCGCGACCGTAGTAAGGGCAAGCGACAAGGCGCTTGTTAGACGAAAAATTTTGCTCATAAACCTATAACATTATGCGGTGAGACCAGAGCAAATTATGACATTCTTGTCAAAACCGCCAAAAATAGACCAAAAAATCAAACCGAAGGTCTATCCCTGTTCTCCCCGTCTGCGTGTTTACCGCCTGTCATTCCTGACACCCCAGCGGCAACCTGCGCATCAAAGTTGAGCGCCAATTATGGTTCTGGGGAATAAAGTCAAGTTTACTGACCCATTTGGGCGATGAGCCGTTCCGCATCCGGGATATCCAGTTCAATTAACCACATATCGGGGTCAAAACAGAATCTTTGGGTGACATATTCTGACAATTCTTTATTGTTATCAGTATCTTGGGGCCATATTTTCTACCAATTGGGCTGGCCATCCAGCGACGGCATATTCTCTAGAAGCATAGGTTTTTCGCCCTTTTCTACACATTGGATAAGGATCGCTCCAGATATCCGGTCACCTTTTTTCAGAACAGCTCCGAAGCCACCATTCTGGCTCACCAGTCTGAGAAGGGTCTGGACCTTCGTTTCCGCAGAAAGCCGAGGTTCAATCATCCTTTTTATACCCAGGCAAGGATGCCAGCGGGATATGCGAACGCATGAAAGTACCGGTACCGCGCGCTATTTCGTCGCCATCGCTATCGATCAGCCGCGAATCCGCTACAAAAACCCGTCGTTTACCACTAACCCACCGACCTTCGGCAGTGACCTGACCGGACTTGAGCGGCTTGGTAAAGAGCAGATTGAAGGCGGTCGTCAAGATGAACCGGTCGGAAACTAGACTATTGGCAGCGTAAAAGGCAGCATCGTCGAGCATCTTAAAATAGGCCGTGCCGTGCACCGCCCCGGCCGCGTGATAATATCGGTCATCGACAGTAAAAAATATACGCGCCATGCCGGCTTCCGCGATCTCGAGACGGGAATTGAACAGCCGGTTTATCGGAGCTTCCGCATAGAGTCGTTCCAGGGCCCGGAAATGCTCCTGCGCGCCGCCGCTCTGCGCATCATCTATCGGTTCATCTATCATGGCCAAGGATCAGGCGGCCTGTGGCTCGCGCTGCCTGTTCAACAGCGCATAAAGCGCATCCTGGCCAGATGCGCCCCGCAGCTTCGAAACCATATGGTCATCCCGCAAGAAGCGGGAAACGGCGGCCAAGGCCTTCAAATGCTCAACGCCACCTTTTTGCGGGGACAGCAGGGCAAAGATCAGATCGACCGGTTTGCCATCGTGTGCATCAAACGAAGCTGGTTCGGCAAGACGCAGAAAAATACCGACACAATGATCGAGGCTGGCCAACTTTGCATGCGGTATGGCAATCCTCCGCCCGAAACCGGTTGATCCAAGGGCTTCTCGGGCCGTTAAACCTACCAGAATCGCATCGGCGTCCAGTCGATAGCATTCGTGCCCTATGCGAGCGATCGTCCGTAAAATATCGTCCTTATCGCCGACGTCCGCACTATCCCGAACGGCAGCGAGTTCCATTCTTACGGGCAAATCAGTCATGAATCTTTCCTTTTGTCCCAGCAAAACTCAGCCACTTCCATAACTATGCCAGAGTTTGGACGTCGGTTTGCGTTGGGCCAGCCGGCATAACAACCGGTTATCCGACTGTTTAAAGCGATTCGGCCCTATCAGCTATGTGGCTCTACCCAACCAATTGTGCCATCGGAGCGGCGATAAACCATATTATGGGCGCCAGTGCCAGAGTTTTTGAACAAAAGCGCGCTGGTATTGCGCAGATCCATCATCATCACGGCATTGGACACGCTGGCTTCTGGAATATCGGTGCTGGTTTCGGCAATGATTGGAGGAGATTCTCCATTCAGTTCGCTTTCTTCTTCATCTTCGAACGATTCAAACACGCGATAGGCCGCTTCTTCCTGTTTCGCCGCGTGTTGTGCCTGCACATGATGATCATTCAGCCGTCGCATGTAGCGGCGCAGCTGTTTTTCAATCTTGTCGGCGGCCTGCTCGAAAGCCTGATGAGCATCGCCCGCTACAGCGTCGGCTTTCAGCATAAGGCCCTGCATGACATGAGTAACAATATCGCATTTGAAATGGGCGTGCGGCGCATTGCTCAAGGTGACATTTCCTGAAATGGCCTTGGCAAAATATTTGCTGGCGATCGCCTTCATCCGATCCTCAGCATGGGCTTGCAACGCATCGCCAGTATCGACCTGATGTCCCGAAACACGAACTTCCATAATCATTCTCCTTTTAATTCTGTGCCGTTACGCAAACGGCAGTACAGTTAGACCTCTGTCCAGAGAGGGTTTTCAATACCCTCGATAAAAATCTTGTGCCTAACCAGTTCATCGGCATCCGCATGATGCTCCCGCGGCGCCATGAATTGTTTGCGTTCTACCTGCTGTAATGTTGGTTGCATGCTAGCAATAGATTCGTGCCGCTTCGTGTTTTCTGCCAAGCCTAGACCGATCTGGCGTCCACCCGTTAACTCGATATAGAGTTGGGTTAGCAACTCCGCATCGAGCAGCGCACCATGTTTCACCCGATGGCTGCGATCGATACCATAGCGCGAGCATAATGCATCAAGCGACAATTTTGCGCCAGGATGTTTGGATTTGGCTATTGCCAGTGTGTCGATCATACGGAATTGGGAAATCGGTTTGTAGCCGCATAATAACAATTCGGCATTGAGAAATTTGAAATCAAACTGGGCATTGTGGGCGACAAGATTCGCGTCTCCCAGAAAATCAAGCAGCTCTTCCGCACCGGTCGCGAAAAGCTTTTTGTCAGACAAAAACATGTCAGAGAGCCCATGCACATTCTCGGCGGCATTTGGCATCGACCGTTCGGGATTATAATAGCAATGAAAGGTCTGGCCGGTTTCGATCCGGTCGATCATTTCAATACAGCCGATTTCTACCATTCGGTCACCATTTTGGGGATCAAAGCCGGTGGTTTCGGTGTCGAAAATTATTTCCCGCATAAGCATACTATCGGACTGATCATTGGGTTACGCAAGGGATGCTCTCAGTTTTTGAACAAGTTTCTGCACCTGCTGACGCGTTTCCAGCAATGGCAGAGATGTATCGATCACTGAATCGGCCTTATGCCGCTTTTCCACATCCGGCATTTGTATCGCCTTTATCTGTTCGAACCGCTCATCACTCATGCCGGGACGGGCGAGAACCCGGGCCCGTTGGTCTTCCGCACCAGCGGATACTACAATGATATAGTCGACGCTCTCCGCACCACCTTTTTCAAAAAGCAGCGGAATGTCGAACAGGATTAAAGGCTGGTCTCGATGTTTTTCGAGAAATGACTGCCGCATTTCTGCCACCGCCGGGTGAATCAGCTTTTCCAGCTGTTTCAAGGCAGCCGGATCGCCGAGCACCGCGGCCCCCAGCTTCTGCCTGTCTACCCCGTCGCTGTTCGTACTTCCCGGAAACAACGCTTCAATCGCATCAACCAGAGCGCCGCCCGGTCCCTGCAATTCATGGACCGCGGCATCGGCATCGAATAGCGGAACGCCTTCATCGACGAACAATTTTCCTACCGTGGATTTTCCCATGCCGATGGAACCCGTCAGACCGACGATGTAGGGCCTATCCCGTTCCATCAGGCGATCAACAATTTTCTTAGCTCGGCATCATCTTCCATCGGCGGCGTCGCGCCAAAGAACAGCTCGAAAGCCAGCGCCGCCTGCCCAATCAACATGTCGAGACCATCGACCACCGCCAAATTCCGCTGTTTAGCAGCCCGCAAAAGACCCGTCTTCAGCGGCGCATAGACCAGATCATAAACCAGTGCATCGGCCGGCAAGGGATCGAGATTCACCTCAAGCGGCGGCTTGCCCGTCATCCCAAGTGGGCTCGCGTTAATCAATAGATCTGCCTTTGGCAATTGCGCGTCCATCGGCAATACGCCGCCCTTGATCGCCGCTTGCATGAGCAATCCCGTTGCTTTCAATCCGCTGCGCGCGACGATAGTTATTTCGCCAATCCCAGCCTGTTTCAGAGCGAATAATACGGCCCGCGCCGCACCCCCTGCCCCAACAACCACGGCATGTTTTCCCGACCAATCGGTGTCGGCAATAGGCGCCAGAAAACCGGCGGCATCGGTATTTGTACCGATCATGCTGCCATCGGGTTGCCGGACGATAGTGTTCATGGCTCCAATCTTCTCGCGCACACCGCCGGGATCGGCGACCAGATCGAGCATGGCTATTTTATGCGGTATCGTAACATTGCAGCCCCGCCAGGCCGGATCCGCGCGCCGCCGCTCAACATAGTCGCGCAATTCGGCAGGCGTGACATGGCAGGAGCGGTAATCCGCCTTGATAGCCAGCCGTTCGAGCCAGAATTTGTGAATCAGCGGAGATTTGCTGTGGGCTATTGGATCACCGATAACCTCGGCATAAGGAATGTCTGTGGTCATGATGGTAAAATACCCCGGATGCGAAGATAGTCTAGCAAATGCAAAAGCGGCAGGCCCATGATCGTGAACTGACAGCCCGCTATGGCAGAGAATAGCTGAGCGCCGTGGCCCTCAATTTCGTAACAACCGACGCAATGACGGATATTGTCCCATTCCGATTCAACATATTGTTCGATGAAGGAATCGCTCAGCACCCGCACCGAAAGTGTTGCAATATCGATATGCCGCCACACTGGAATTCCTTGTTCGGCAATAACCGCCGCACTGAACAGCTTGTGCTTCTTACCCGACAGCAATTTCAGTTGCGCAATAGCATCGACCGAATCGGACGGCTTGTCGAGCATCATGCCATCTTCGAGCGCCAGCACCTGGTCGGCACCCAATATCATTCCGGTTCCGATCCGCCCTGAAAGCCGAACCGCCTTGGCCTCTGCCAACGCATCAGCAAGATTGCGAGCGGTCACACCCTCGCTCTTCAACCCATCTTTAAGGGATTCTTCGTCGACATTGGGCGCAATAGCCTCAACGACAACACCGGCGGCTATCAGCATTGCAAGCCGCGCCTTACTTTTTGAGGCCAGTATCAGGCGCGCTTCACTCATCACCACTATCCTGCTGAACATCGCCCAAGCGGACGTGGCGCTCGTTATAGAGATTGATTATTGCCGCTGCCGATTCCTCGATAGAGCGCCGTGTCACATCGATCATTGGCCAGCCGTTATCCGCGAACATCCGGTGGGCATATTGGGTCTCGGCCTTGACCTTCTCCTCATTAACATAGTCTGTTTCCGGGGCCTGGTTCAATGATAGCAATCGGTTACGCCTGACCTGCACCAGCCTCGAGGCACCGGTGATCAGGCCAACCACCAGCGGGTTTTTAAGGTGGTAGAGCGAATCTGGTGGCGGCGATTCCGGGACGATCGGAATATTCGCGGTCTTGTATCCACGATTGGCCAGATAAATGGACGTTGGTGTTTTCGAGGTTCGCGACACGCCGGCAAGCACAATATCAGCCTCTTCCCAATTTTCCCATCCGATCCCGTCATCATGGGCAATGGTGAATTGAATCGCTTCGACCCTGGCAAAATAAGCCGCATCCAGAATATGTTGGCGGCCTGGCCTGGCTTTGGCTTCTTGGCCGAGCATATTGGACAAAGCATCGGTCACAGTATCTAGCGCCGGGACCGACGGCAGACCCAAATGTCTGCATTCACGTTCCAATTTCGCCCTGATATCACGGTTGACGATGGTGAATATGACCAAGCCGGGATTATCCGCTACTTCAGTCAAGATCCGGTTGAGATGCTTCTCCGAGCGGACCATAGGCCAGAAGTGCTTGATAATCTCGACACCGTCAAACTGGGCAAGCGCCGCTTTGGCTATGTTTTCCAGGGTCTCACCGGTTGAATCCGAGAGCAGATGGAGGTGGAGCCGATTCATGCACTAAGCTTTGTGATTTCACAGGGGATAAAGCAAGGGATGAAAGTGTGGATAAGTGGCCCTACAATATTCTTCCCCGATACCGGAAAATTCATCCACAGCGCACCAACATTGATCGATTCAATCCACAGCCTGTGGATAGCGGGAAGTAAATTACAGAATCGGTTAAAATTCCCTTAACCTCCATCTGTCAATCTGTTTGTATTTACGGTGCTGGGAGGTTACCGCGTTTTCCACGCTCTATCATCAACAACAATTTATAATATCTATAAATATATAATATAAGGGATCACTGTCTCTCGATGCCGAACAAAATAGATTCTCAGAAAATCTTACTGCAAACACTGCTCGGCAAGAAGACAGAACAAACGCCTGTCTGGCTGATGCGTCAGGCTGGCCGCTATTTGCCAGAATATCGGGAATTGCGCGCGCAAAAAGGCGGGTTCTTGGAACTTTGTTATGATGCCGAGGCGGCGGCGGAAGTCACTTTGCAACCGATTAAGCGTTTTGCTTTTGATGGCGCGATCCTGTTTTCCGACATTTTGATTGTCCCGCATGCGATGGGCCAGAAACTCTGGTTTGAGGCGGGCGAAGGACCTCGACTAGCACCTAGGTTGCTGGACGCGTCTTTGGCGTCTCTGGAGAGTGCTCCTGAGCATTTTGAAGCCATATATGCGACGGTTCGTTCCGTCGCCGCACAGCTTGACGATAAAACAACATTCATGGGCTTTGCAGGAAGTCCTTGGACAATCGCAACGTACATGGTCAACGGTCAGGGTAGTAAGGACCAGGCGACGACGCGCCGGTTAGCCTATCGGGATGAAGCGGCTTTTTCTGAATTGATCAATGCGATCGTCCAAAATACGGTCACTTATTTGCTCGGCCAGATCGAGGCGGGTGTTGATGCTGTGCAGCTATTCGATAGCTGGGCCGGATCCCTGTCTCCTGAGCAATTTGAAAAATGGGTAATTGCGCCCAATGCGAAAATCATATCACGGTTGAAGGCGGTTCATCCGAATCTTCCGATTATTGGATTTCCTAAGGGTGCCGGCGCCAAATTGATCGCTTATGCTAGGGAAACCGGAGCCAGTGCGATTGGTCTGGATGAAACCGTCGATCCAGTCTGGGCTCATGAAAATCTGCCAGCAGATCTTCCGCTGCAAGGCAATCTCGATCCGCTGGCGCTGATCTCTGGCGGCGAAGCGCTGGAAACATCGGTGCGTCATATTTTGGATGTTTTTAAAGACCGGCCGCATATTTTCAATCTCGGCCACGGCATTTTGCCCGACACACCTATTGAACATGTCGAAAAGCTGCTTACACTAGTGAGGCAATGAATGAAATTCTTTCCATGCTCGATCTCTGGTTAAAATCGGCCCATATCATCTTTGTGATCTTCTGGATGGCGGGGCTGTTTATGATGCCGCGTTTCTTTGTCTATCATCAAGAATGCGCCGTCGGTTCAGACGAGGATGGCAAATGGATCGAGCGCGAGGGCAAGCTCCGTAAAATCATTCTCAATCCATCACTGGTCATCACATGGGTTTTGGGACTGCTGCTGGCCTATAATATCGGCGCGTTTAGCGAAGGTTGGTTCCACGCAAAATTGCTCGTGGTGCTGTTGCTGACCGGTTACCATGGCTGGATGATTACCTATCTGAAAAAGCTGGCCAGAGGAGAGCGAACGATGACTGATAAGGCTTTGCGACTGGTCAATGAAGTTCCTGGAATCACGGCTGCTATCATTGTCATATTGGTGATCGTTAAACCATTTTGATCGGGCCTAGTTGACAGTGAAATAACAAAGGCGTAATTACCCGCCAAAGCCCGTCCGGGCGAGATTTCATGTGAAAATTTGACAGCAATATGCTGCACACATACGAAATTAAGAAACAACCTCCTGAAATATCTGGATAAAACTCCATGCATTTAAAAGAATTAAAACAAAAATCGCCCGCTGATTTGGTCTCGATGGCCGAAGAGCTAGGCGTCGAGGGTGCCTCCACCCTGCGCAAACAGGATTTGATGTTCGCCATCCTCAAGGAACTAGCGGACAATGACGAACAGATCATGGGCCTCGGCACGATTGAAGTGTTGACCGATGGATTTGGTTTTCTACGCTCGGCCGATGCTAGTTATCTTGCCGGTCCCGATGATATTTACGTCTCTCCCAATCAGGTTCGAAAATTCGGTCTACGCACCGGCGATACTGTCGAAGGCGAAATCCGGGCACCACGCGATGGCGAGCGTTATTTTGCGTTGACCAAGCTGATCTCGATCAATTTCGATGACCCCGATGCGGTCCGTCACCGGGTCAATTTTGACAATTTGACACCGCTTTATCCGGATGAGAAGCTCAAGCTCGACAGTCTTGATCCGACTGAAAAAGACAAGTCCGCCCGGGTTATCGATATTATTTCGCCGCAGGGCAAGGGCCAGCGGGCCTTGATTGTGGCGCCGCCTCGGACCGGTAAAACCGTGCTGCTGCAAAATATTGCCAAGGCGATTACCGACAATCATCCTGAGGTCTATCTGATGGTGCTGCTGATCGACGAGCGTCCCGAAGAGGTCACCGACATGGAGCGCAACGTGCGCGGGGAGGTGATCTCCAGCACGTTCGACGAGCCGGCGAGCCGTCATGTCCAGGTCGCTGAAATGGTGATCGAGAAGGCGCGACGCATGGTCGAGTTCGGCACGGACGTGGTCATCCTGCTCGACTCGATCACCCGTCTCGGTCGCGCGTACAACACCGAGGTGCCGCACAGTGGCAAGATCCTCTCAGGCGGCGTGGACGCGGCCGCCCTGCAGAAACCCAAACGCTTCTTCGGCGCCGCCCGCAACATCGAGGAGGGTGGCTCGCTGACCATCGTTGCAACCGCTCTGATTGACACCGGCAGCCGCATGGACGACGTGATCTT
>JABMNS010000062.1 GCA_013204445.1 Sphingomonadales bacterium | reverse complement strand
GGCGCGCATGGCGGCGCGCTTTGGGGAGGCTACGCAATGATACATCCCGCATTGGATTTTTTGCAGCAGCTCGACCCTTCCCCGCAGGCTCGGTTCAACATCGAGACTTATACGGACAAGAAGGAAAAGCCGAAGCCTGATCCCCTCTATCAGCGCTTTGACGAATGTACCCGTGAGAAAGTGGAGCAGTTGCTGCCGAAACTTGATGCCCTGAACACAGAGGGCGCGGCAATCTACGTCGCCGTCAACGAATTCAAGGGGCGGCGCAAACTCGAGAACCTAAACCGGATTCGAGGCATCCACGCTGATCTGGATGACGCGACAGAAGCACAGCTTCAAAAGCTGCGTGAAATCCTTCCCCCAACTATTGTGGTGCAAAGCAGCACTGTGAAGAAGCAGCACTGGTACTGGCTTCTCGCTGACGGTGAGGCGCTCGCTGCCGATACCGCTAAGGCGCTTAACCAAGGCCTAGTGAACCTCGGCGCAGATAAAGCTGCGGTCGATGTGACGCGTCTGCTCCGTCTGCCCGGATTTCGCCATATGAAACTCTTCACGAAAGGTGATGCCAATGCTTGACTACGTAACCGACCCGCACCTCTGCCCCATCGTCACCGTGCTGGAACGAGGCCCCCGCTACGCGACTACCGAGATTATTGCGGCGTTTCCCGCAAAGGCATCGGCACAGAAAAAAGCCGATGCCACCGGAGATGGCGGGGCAAACAGTGGGTGCCCGTCGTTCGACCCGAAAGTTGCGGAAGCTGTCGATTACTTCAAAACGTTTGAGCGTGGCCTGTGGGATGGCAATTGGCAGGACTACAAGGACCCGTTCTCTGGAGAAAATCCGTTCCCTTCCCAGTCGGAAGCTGACTACTACCTTTTGCGCCGCATCGCGCGTTGGGGAAAGCAAGCGGGAGTTTTTGATGCCGACCTAGAGAGCTTTGTTGAGGCAGTTTTTGAGCAATCCGCACTGGCGGGGCGTGACAAATGGCAGGACCGAGCCGATTACCGGATGCAGACGATCAGCAATGCCTGCGCAAACATTCCGTTGGCATCACCGCTTGTTATGCAGTCTGTTTCTACAGCTTATACGACGAATGCCGCCGCACAACCCGATTGGAGCCTAAAGGGCGATCTCATTGGTGCACGCTTTTTCACCGACCTCAACAAAGGCAAGATGGTGTATGTCGCATCCCTCGGGAAATGGCTGCGTTGGGACGAGGCAACCACAAGGTGGGTGTGGTGCGATCTAGGTGAAGACATTGAAGCGGCCAAGGCGACTGTTTTGGAGCTATACCGGATCGCCTGCGCCAACGGTGTCAGTGACTATGAGGCATGGAAACGCACCATTGCAGCCATGGGCAGCCTGCAAACCGAGAAACGGATCAAGTCAATTCTTGAACTGGCAAAATCCGAACCGGGCATGAGTATTTTGCCCAAAGCCATGGATGCTCACCCAGAACTACTCGGTGTCCGCAATGGCGTGGTTGACCTCCGTACCGGCACGCTGCGCTACAATGATCCCGCGCTCTACATCACGAAGTACGTCGATTACGACTACAACTCAACGGCAGCCTGCCCAGCCTTCGAACGCTTCTTGGATGATGTCTTTCTTGGGGACGACGAAACGATCAAGGCCGTTCAGCGCCTTATGGGTTTAACACTCACGGGGGTTCCTGATGAAGAGGTCATTACCTTCTGCGTTGGGACGGGCGCGAACGGTAAGTCAATCTTTGGAAACGTGATGTCTGCCATCATGGGGCAGTATTCGACAACGGCACCTTCGACACTTCTGGCTGCGCGTCGCGCGGATGACCACGGCGCACGCTCTGACTTGGCCATGCTCCAAGGCGCACGGTTAGTTTCTATCAATGAACTGCCCGGTGGCATGATGTTAGACGAGAATGTCGCGAAGCAGCTGGCTGGTCGCGAACCGATTTCGGCGCGCCATCTTTATAGAGAGTACTTTACTTTCATGCCCTGCTTCACGCCTTGGGTACGCACCAATCATCGCCCAATCATCAAGGGCACAGATAACGGGATATGGCGCCGCATAGTAATCGTACCATTCCGTCGCACGTTTGCGCCCGACGAGCAGGACAATAGCCTTGAAGCGAAGCTCATGGCCGAAGCCGAAGGCATTTTAGCTTGGATGGTCGATGGAGCCAAACTCTACCTGAAATCCGGGCTGAAGAGCTGCGCTGCGATGAAAGCTGAGGCGACGCAATATCGCTCCGATAGCGATTTACTGGGTGAGTTTCTGGGTGACAAAACCGTGCTGGACCCACAAGCTGAGGTCAGGCAATCGGCGTTATTCACGGACTACAGGATGTGGTGCGAAATAAACGGTCTGAAACCCTCTAGTAAGCGCACGTTCAACGAGCAACTCAGTGAGCGGGGTATAGGTCAGCGGAAAAGTGGCTCCGATAGGTACTACACTGGGGTGAGGCTAGCGGCGGCAGGTGTCGGCGGCGACTGATTTGGACACGTTGGACGGAAAAGACGGCTTTTGTGTAAACCCTCTATGAGAATTTATCTAGGGAAGTTTACACATTAAGCGATCTTTCCGTCCAACGTGTCCAACCTAAGTGTGGAATGGGTCAGAAACTTGGCAAGCATCCCACAACCACGATGTCCCTGAATGTCGAACATGGCGGCGCAGCAAACTTTAGATGAAAACAGGGCGGTAAACATGACGCCCCACTCGAGAGGATAACATGCCTACACTCTGCGAAACGGCTTATCAACGTGGTTGCTTCGAACGGCGGAATCACCCATTGCCGCAAAGATCGTCGTATAAGCTGATCGAGGCCTATCGCTCGTGGGAGAAGCGGCTTCAGACCTTAGCCAAAATTGAAGGCTATCTGGCAACGAACAAGCCAATTCCACCTGATGTCGAACTAGATGGTTGGGTTGGCGCAGAATGGCAATATGAGCTTCGGAAGCTGCCAGAAAACCTTGCTCACGATATAGGTTGGCGCATCTTGCCAGCCATAGAGGCAGTCTACGCGCCCGCCGGCCCACAGCCGTATATCCGCGATCTTGTCTATCAAGCGCGCCGCCAAGCCGCAGAACTGACTTCAACGTGTGAAACATCTAGATCGACAATTTGCGCGGCGAATAGCTCGCTCCAAGTACGGCTTAGACAGCTGGCAGTAGCACGTAATCTGCTAAGTTCAGCGCTCGACTGGATGCAGGACGGCCTGTGGACCAATGGGATTGAGGAAAAACGCTACCGCACAGCATAGTGGCTCCTTCCGTGGGTCAGCGAATAAACCCTCTTCCCAACGCAGGAATGCTTTGCACATAGGAAAACGATGATGCCCCTACCCAACGTAGCCAACGGAACAGCACGACAGTGTATGGCAAGCAACCGTCAGACAGGAAAGCGCTGCCTTAACCCCGCAGCATTCGGCATGGCCACTTGTAGGTATCATGGGGCAAGAAAACGCACGTCTGTTCGTCAAGGAGCAAATCATCCTCAGTATCGGCACGGGATGGAAACACTTGACGCCAAACGCCACAGGAACGATGCTTTAGCAACAATCCATCGATGTGAGGACATTCTGCGTCGGAATGGACTATTATAATTGCTCGAGAGTTTCGGATGGTTAGGTTTTGGCCGATCTTAGTTTGCTGTGTATCCGTCGCAGGATGCATGAACAGTGCCCCCTTATCAGAGCAGATGCCACGGGTTAATGGCAGTGGGGGGACAATCTCTTTTTGTCGCCCATCCAGTATCATGCGGATAGCCGAAGCGCCAAATTTGTACGTCGACGGCGAAAAGGTTGCATCTGTAAAAAACAACAGCAGCGGTGCCGTTCCAATCGACTTAAATCAGAGTTACCGCTTTGGTTTAGAGCCAAGCGCACTATTCATGCGTGTGTCTGATCAAACGGCCTTTGAAGGCGTCGCCGACATGAAGGAAGACCGCTATTTTATCATTTCCGGAAAGTTGAATGTAGATCAAGGCATTGCGATACTAGCCGGCGGGATAATCGGTGCTGCGGCAATCGACAAGCAGCAAGATACAGGCCAAGCTAACTGGGACGTCTCTGAGGTGTCACAATCAACATTCTTGGAGGCATGCAGTTAATCGAACGAACGCCAACAATCTCAGACACAAACTTGGCTCCGATTGTTCGGTTTAGATAGACCAAACGACTCGTAGCGTCGCTACGTAGAAAACTCTCTTATGCTGCCGCACCACCATGCATGTAACGTTATAAGGTAGTGCAATAAACCGATGGACATACGATGAATAGAAACGATTACACAGCCGAGGCTGGGCGCGCAAAATATATCTTCGTATGGTGTCTCGCAAGCGCTATCACAACAATTGTAACAGCTATTCCTGACCAATTTGCAGAGGTGGTGTTTGAG
>JABMNS010000061.1 GCA_013204445.1 Sphingomonadales bacterium | reverse complement strand
GCGGTCCCGATGGCGCCAAAGCCGATGATGCGATTGCCGCGATCAGGGCTGTTCTTGCGGGCTGAGCCCGTCCGGCACCAAATCGTCTGCCGTAGCCCGTCCAATGGAAGTGGTTATGGATTTCAGTTTGGGTTCCTGTTCCAGGTCACCATCTTCCTGAATTTGTTTCCGGTAGATATCGCGCAGTTCATGGATTGAGGCGATGACCGGACCCATGGCCACGCCATTTTCGACGAGCACAGCCTCTGACAATTGTAGTGATCCCTCGAGCGCCTCGGGCACGGCATTGGTCGCTCCAGCCTGATAGAGTTCAGCGGCATGTTCAATGTCCCGCGCCCTTGCGATGATCGGGAGATCAGGTACCCATGCACGGACCTTTTTGACGATCTGCACCGACAGAACCGGCTCATCCATCGTCAGGACCAGAGCCTTTGCATGGCCCAGTCGCAACCGGTCGAGCATTTCGTTGCGGGACACATTGCCAAAAATGATCGGATAGCCCTCGCGGCGGGCTTTGGCGACCGTATCAATGTTGGTTTCCACCGCCAGAAATTTTTGATCATGGGTCGTCAGAAGATCGGCTATGAGCTTGCCGACCCGGCCAAAACCGATGATTATTGTCTGTTGGGCTTCGACCGGCCGTTCATCCGGAGCCAGACCACCACCGCTGCGCATTTCCATCTGCCTTGCGATGTCATGGCCAAAGCGGGCGAGTAAGGGGGTGATGGTTAGACCGATAGCGGTGACGATCTGCCAGAATGCCGCCGTCTGTGGCTGGATCAGCTGCGCCTGCGTTGCCGCAGCCAATACGATCAAGGTGGTTTCAGAGGGACTGGACATCAAAACACCGGCTTCAGTCGCCGTACCCGCGCGAGCACCGGCAAAACGCAGCAGGCCCCCGGTAACGACAGCCTTCACAACGACGACGCCGACAACGGCGGTGAGCAGGCTTCCCCAATTTTCAAGGACTACGCGAATATCGACTTGCATGCCGACGGTGATCAGAAATACGCCAAGCGCCAGGCCCTTAAACGGTTGGGTGATGACTTCGACTTCGCTGTGATATTCGGTTTCCGCGATGAGCAGGCCAGCGAGCAGGGCACCGACGATCGGCGATAATCCGGTCGCGGCGGTGGCGAGACTCGCGAGGATGATGACCAGCAAGCTGACGGCGAGGAACAGTTCCGGACTCTTGGTGCGTGCCGCTTGGGCAAAAATTCGCGGCAGCAATAGTCGGCCAAGGACCAGCATGCCGATGATGACCGCGCCGCCCAACAGAAGCGTTCGTCCCAGATCATCCCATCCGCCATCGGCGGTTATCGCCGGCGAGATCGCTCCGAGGAGGAATATGATCGGAACAATAGCGACATCCTCGAACAATAGCATGGCCAGTGCGGCACGCCCGACCGGGCTTTTTGTTCCTGACATGGGCAGAACCAGAGCGGTCGAGGACAGCGCCAGGGCCAGACCCAGGCCCAGGGCACCGGCGGCATTCTGACCAAGTAGATATAAAACAGACCCGATGATCAGGCCCGACACCAGCAATTCTGCCGCACCGACACCGAATACAAGTCGACGCAGGGACCAGAGGCGTTTGAACGACAATTCGAGTCCGATAGAAAAAAGCAGCAATATGATGCCCATCTCGGCAAATGGTTCGATGGCCTCGCGATCACTAATCGTCACAAATTGTAACCATTCATATTGATTCTGGAGTGATCCAAGGCCCGACGGACCGAGCAAAATGCCGACCAATATGAAGCCGATGATTGGTGTGATCCGAAAACGGGTAAAAGCGGGAATTACGATCCCGGCCGCGCCCAGAATCACGATGGCATCGATAAAGGCGGGATTGTCGAGTGGACTATGCATCATGCAACTCTATACTCGAACAATGCTATTTGTCAGCAGGTTACATGACGGAGGGCACGAATGATGGATATTAATCGCGATATTTTGATTGTGGGCGGCGGCGCTGCCGGGATGATGGCGGGATTGCTGTTCGCGCATGGCGGATTGAACGTGGCCGTGCTGGAGAAACATGCTGATTTTCTCCAGGATTTCACAGATGATACAGTTCATCCTTCGACGCTCGAACTTTTTCATCAAATGGGAATGCTGGATGACCTGTTGCAACTGCCGCACAGCAGATTGGATCAGGCCTCCATCCATATCGCCGGATGCCAGATGAAAGCGTTGGATTTTCGGAATTTGCCGACAGCGGCGCACTATATCGCGATGATGTTGCAATGGGATTTGCTCAACTTCATGGCGACCAAGGCAAAACGATATGCCAGGTTTGATTTGCATATGGAAACCGAAGCGGTTGATCTTCTATACAACAACGCTGAGCGTGTGTGCGGTGTGGAGACCATGATCGGACAAAGGCTTGATGCAAAACTAGTTATCGCAAGCGACGGCAGAAGGTCAGTATTGCGCGGTAAAGCCGAACTGCCACCACAGAATATCGGCGCGCCAATGGACGTTTTCTGGTTTCGCATCGACAAACCGGAGGGATATGGCGGTGACGTCTTCGAAACGGTTCAAGCGGGCCGGTTCATGATGATCGATCACCAGGACTATTATCAATCTGCCTATGTTTTCAATTAGGGGCGGCCGATGCAGTGAAAGCCAGCCCGGCTGGAAGCGTTTCGGCCTGGACTGCGGTCTTTGGTTCATGGCTTGAGGGAGACTTTCAATCAGATATCCAGTTGGGATCAGATGAAAATTCTGGAAGTGGCGCTTGATCTGCTGGAGCGCTGGCATCGTTCGGGCTTGCTGGCGATTGGCGATACTGCGCATGCCATGTCCCCAATTGGTGGTGTCGGGATCAATATCGCGCTTCAGGACGCGGTGACTGCTGCTAATATTTTAGTGTCTCACCTTGGGAGTAAACCCACCAGCTTCTAGCTGGTAGAAGGCTTCAGCCGTTATTGTTTGCTCAGCACTATCCTCCAGAAAATGACCGGCTCGCAGGCGAAGTCATTTTCTGGAGGATAGTGCTTATG
>JABMNS010000060.1 GCA_013204445.1 Sphingomonadales bacterium | reverse complement strand
GCCCATTTCTTCCAGCGCGAAATTGAGCGTCTTGATTGCCCGGGTCTGGACGCTGGTAAAACAGGCATCGGGGTTAATGCCGCGTTCTTTCATCAGCTGCCCGGCTGCCTTAGCTTCCTCGATACCTTTTTCGGTAACATCGACATCCCACCACCCGGTAAAGCGGTTTTCGAGGTTCCATTGCGACTGGCCATGGCGAAGAAGAATGAGTTGGGGCATTGATTGTCCTTAAGCTTGTGTTCCATCTTCCCTAGCGGCGATGATATGGGCCGCCAAGAGCGATTTCAGATGAAAATGCGCACCATCGTATAATATGCGCCGAGCGAACCGACTAGATAGAGGGCGGGCCGAGCCAGCCATTTTTGCCGGTCGCTCGGTAACAGACTCATTAGCCCATAACCGCCCAGTACGGCGGATACGAACATGATCTGGCCTATTTCTACACCCAGGTTAAACAGCAGAAATGCCCATATTTCCTGGTCTTTGGGCAGGCCAATGTCGGCCAGCGCGCTGCCAAATCCAAGGCCATGCAGTAAGCCGAAACCGACGGCCACAATCCAAGGCTGCCGGATCGTGAGACTGGTTTTGCCGGCCCGCTTGCGGACAACCTCGACGGCGAGGAAGAAAATGCTGAGCGCAATCAGCAGCTCCACTGGCCCGCTCGGCAGACGGAACAGGCCCAGCGCGGTGATCGCCAGCGTCAGGCTGTGGCCAGCGGTGAAGGCGGTGATGACCCAGAGAATTTGCCGTAAGGGGGTGAGCAGCAGCAGGCCGAGAACGAACAGCAGGTGATCCCAGCCGAACAGAATATGTTCCGCACCGATCCGCAAATAGGCACTGGCCGGGGAATTGCCGGCTTCCGTTTCGAGCGCGAAGACGGAGCTCGACGGCCGTAAAACCCCGGTTTGCTCGTTGCCGTCGGCAAATGTCAGGCGAACAAAAACATCGGTCAGCGTCTGTTCGAGGCCTTCTATCCTAATCTCTCCGCGGTCAAGGCGGCAGGCCGTCTGCCAGGTTTCGATGGTCGCCGTGCCGGCAAACTCCTGCTGCGTCTGTTCGGGCGGCGCGCATTGGGCCGGGAGGATCGGACGCATCTTGAGCTTGCGTCCTGATAATACGGGTTGTTTCCAGATAACCGAGACCATACCATCGGCCTGTTCGGTAAGTTCCAGCGCCGCGGGCCGGATTTCATGGGCAGCGGCTGGGCTCGCGAGAAATAGTACCGATAGCCAGATCGCCAGCGCTCGTCGAAGCCATTTGCGACTGGCGCTTGTCCGGTGCTTCGACAGTTTTGCGGGTGAAAGGGGAGAGGAGGCCCCCATCATTTTTTCTCGATGATCACTTCGTAACTGCCGATCAGTTTTTTCAAGGCAGCCCGTTTCCCATTGCTACGCTGTTCATCCTGCCAGGCAACCAGCACCTCGTTCCGGATCGACGCAAACTGCGCCTGGGCAGCGCTATCGATCGCCTCTATGCGAACCAGATGCAGGCCGAAGGCGGAGCCGACCGGTTCGCTCCATTGGTCTGCGCCAAGCTTGAATATGTCTGTGGCAAACTTCGGTCCGAACAGCCGGGCGACTTCCCGTTCCGGCACCGCCGCATAGCTGCGTTTCTGGATGAACGGATCGCCGAGCGATTTCCATTCCGCACCCGACTGTAGCCGCGTGCGTGCGGTTTCGGCCGCAGCCTCGATGCGCGAACCGTGTTTTTCGGGACTGAAATAGACATGGGTGAAGCTGCGCATTTCCGGCGCTGCAAAGCGCTCACGATGATCCTCGAACCAGCGTTCCAGTTCCGCATCCGTTGGATCATTGGCCGTGGCATCATCGCTGACCAGAAAATCCATTTTTTGCGCCAGCCGCCGCCGGATGATCGTGTCGCCATCACTCAGGCCCAGCCGTTCGGCTTCTCGGACCAGCATTTCTTCCTGCACATATTGATCGATGATCTGTTGTTGGTCTTCACCGGTTGGCAGGCGTCCCGCCGTTCCGGCCCAGATTTTGCCCAGCCGATCGATCTCGGCGGCGCTCACCCTTATCGTCCGGCCTTGCTCACCCTGCCAGACGTTCCAGAAATGGTTCAGTCCGAGCAGCAACAGCCCGATCAGGACAAAATGCGTGATCGGATCACGGAATATCTTCACCCAGTGTTCCCGTCAAATCAGGCCGTTGGTACATACCAGATGGGCGAGGACCATGCTCGTTCCTGGATCGTTTTCTGTAAGGCTGGATTGGGCGACACACCCGCCCGCAGCGCGTCCCAGGTCGACCAGCGGCACACTGGATTCTCCAGCACACGCACATAAAAAGACGCTCGCTGGCCTGCCTTGTGCTCGGGGTCGCGCCAGAAAGTCTTCAGTTCCGGTGCACCCTTGTCGGCGGAAATCGAACAATTGCTCAGATCCACTTTGGCGCCATTGTCGGGGCAGCGGAAATTTGCATCGGGTGTGCCGTCATCGCTGCAGGCGACATCAAAGACTTTCTCCTTTGCTGCCCCGCCATCGGTCCAGACCTTGACGATCTGGACGCGCTGAAGCGGCGCGCTCATCGCGTCGCGCATCGCCCATATAATAAAGCCTGGTGCTTTTTTGCCGACCAGATCACCGCCCATTGGCACGCCATCCTTATAGGCCTTGCTAACCATTTCCGGATCGTCGAGCATCGTCTCGTTAAAACCAAAGCCGCCGAAGAAGCGCAATTTGATGCGCGTGCCGGTGGTCGCATAGGTTTCCTTGCGCCGCATCGCATCGAAAATCGCCTCGCGGCCATTCTGTTCGGCCCAGACCGCAGCATAGCCGGACGCGCTCCAGCGTGAGAACCAGTTGGCGGCGCGCGGATCGACGGTCACGCCTTCCCAGCTCTTCTTGCCACCCGGTGGAATTGAACCCCGCGATTCGGGCGAACCGTCGACAATGCCAATTTTCGACCAGAAGCTCTTCTCGTCAAATGATCCGCCAGCGACATGGGTGTCACTCGATCCAATGAATCCGAAATGGAACGGATCAGCGCCAATCTCCAAGGTCAGTTTCAGCCCGTTGGCGATCGCCTGCCGGATATAGTCGCCGCTCGCGGTTTTGGACGTCACCATGGACCCGAGCAATTTCTCGTAAATTTCAAAATCGGCCCATTCGTCATTGGGCGATAGCGATGGATGGGTTTCAGACGTGCCCTTGACCTGGGTGATCTCGACAAGCGGTTCGTTGCGGATCCGTTTTTCGGCATAGACCTTGGTCAGCGGCTGGCCGTTATAGGTTTCCAGCTTGAACATTTCGCCGTCGGAGACATTGCTGTTGTGCGGGATTGACATGGCGTCATTGCCGGCTTCGCGCTGATCATCCATCCAGGACCACAGATCTTCCGGATTGGGCGAATCAATGGCCGCAAACGGCATGTCAGGAGCAGAGCCCCGGAATATGACGTTGCGGTGCAGATTGCCGCCGGCAAATCCGCCTTTCTCGCCGTGGGTTAAGCGGACTGCGGTATATTCATATCCAGCGAACGTGGTGAACTTGCCGGGCTTGTTATATTTCTCGGCAGAATCAACAATCTGCTTCCAGACATTGCCGACAACGGCGGGATCATAGACGCCATCCATTTTCTTGCCGTCGCGAACGGCGCCGCCGATCAACTGGAACGCAGCCATGATCTTTTCCGAATCGGTGCTGAACATATTCTTGGCCATATCCAGCTTCGATAATTTCGTGCCGGCCGTATTCAT